>DCGU01000069.1:0-8538 GCA_002315325.1 Clostridiales bacterium UBA1770 | reverse complement strand
GGTCCCCCTCCCTCAAGAGGGCGGCCATGAGCGACAGATTACCAATGAAACCATTCAGTCTGCTTTCAGCACCCCTGTGCTCTGCTTTCAGCAGATCACGCCGTCTGCTTGCGTTGCAAGCATACTTATTAAAAAAAGGAGCTTTTTTATGTTAGGTGACACAATTGCGGCGATCAGTACGCCGCACGGCAAGGGCGGCGTTGCGCTGCTGCGCGTCAGCGGGCCCGAGGCCATCGCAGTCACGTCGCGCGTCTGCGTGACGGTGACCGATACCGACAATCTGAAAAATGCCAAAAACCGTATGGCCTACCTTTGCCGCGTATACGACAACGGCGCCGAGGTGGACACGGGTTTGGTCACCGTCTTCCGCGGACCGCGCTCCTTTACGGGGGAAGACGTGGCCGAGATCTGCATTCACGGCGGTATCCTATTGGCGCAAACTGTCCTCTCTGCCCTGTTCGCCGCCGGGGCTCGCCCCGCCGAGCGGGGGGAATTCACCCGCCGCGCCTTCATCAACGGCAAAATGGACCTCAGCGCAGCCGAGGCCATGCGGGACCTGCTGGAGGCAACCTCACGGGAGCAAATCGCCCTGTCGCACGCCGGCATGGAGGGCAAACTCTCCGCTGCCTTGCAGGCACCCTATGACGAGATGAAGCATTTGATGGCGAGCCTATACGCCGCCATCGACTTCCCGGATGAGGATTTGGGCGAAGTGAGCGACGAGGAGTTGACCTCCACCCTGCACAAAATCCACGGGCAGTTGTCCAAGCTGGCCGACACCTACCGCACCGGTCACGCCATTGCAGAGGGCATCCCCACCGTGCTGTGCGGCCGCGTCAATGCGGGCAAATCCACCCTGTTTAACCGTTTGGTCGGGCGTGACGCCGCCATCGTCACCGACGTGGCGGGCACGACGCGCGACGTATTGTCGGAGACCGTCAACGCCGGGCGCGTAACGCTGCGTTTGCACGACACCGCGGGTCTGCGTGAAACGGGCGACACTGTCGAGGCCATCGGCATCGAGCGCACCAAACGTGAGATGGACAATGCGGAACTCATTCTGTTTTTGCTGGACGCCTCCCGCACACCGGATGAAGAAGACAGGGCTCTTGCAAAACAGCTGCAGGATACGGTGCAAACCAAGGCCGCTGTCATATGCCTGTTGACCAAGACAGACCTGGGTGACAATGCGGATGCAGAACGGTTGGCGGGGGAATTCACCCACGTCGTCCGTTTGTCGGGCCTGACCGGCGAGGGCGTAGGCGACCTTGTCGCCTTGATTGAAGACTTGTTCACCGACGGCACGTTGTCGGCGTCGGACGACGCCATCGTGGCATCGGCTCGGCAATACGCCGAGGTACGCACGGCGCTGGGCGAGATTGAAAGCGCCATTGCGGGGCAGGAAATGGGGTACACGCAGGACCTGATCGGGGAGAATTTGGAGAATGCCATGAGCGCGATAGGACGCGTAGACGGGAGAACCGCCGGGGACGAGATTGTATCTGAGATTTTCCACAATTTCTGCGTTGGTAAATAACCTGATCCGCCAAAAAAGTGCAGAGCGGGAAAGCATACGGATGGTTTTTATATTTACCCTGTGCAACACTATTCGTGAAGTTTTTATTTAATTTTCCCAAAAGAAATATCGGAAAGATACGTGCTTTTCCTATCGCCGATTTCTCCCTTGCAGTACTTAGGTACAGCCGGCGGGTGAAGAACGACAATTCTGCCTCTTTTTTCTCTGGTTCAGGCGGGCGGTGCTGTAAAAACAGCGCATATTCTGCATCTGTTTTTCCCAGCACCTTGGTAAAGGCCGCGTTGCGGCAAGGTATAAAATCCTTGCGGATTTTAGTTTATATCCCCACGGGAGAAAATTATAAAAATGCCGCGGCAGATTGACGTCTGCTGCGGCATTTTTTATTCATTTTTGCGGATATGTAAAAAACGCAAGATAGAAATCGTCGAAAAGGGTAAAAAACGCAAGATAAGAAGTGGCTGAAACAGTAAAAAGCACAAGATAATGCCGCGTACGGCTTGCATGCAAGCCGTACGCGGCATTATCTTTATTATTTTTCTTCCTCTGCGGCCGGGATGATGATGACGCCGCCGGATTCGGTGGGGGAGGCCACCGCTGCGGGGGATTTGCTCCACTGCTCCGGCATACGGTTACACAGCCAAAAGCTGACGGCGGTCATGTTGGGCTCGACGTAGGTCTTTTTCTCCTTGGTCACTTCAACCGGGTCGCCGTTTTTATCCGGCTTGGTTTCCTTGGTATACTCGGTCGTCCAGTGGCCTATACAAAGGGAATAGAGCGCCGCCACCACGGCGGCATTTTGTTTTTTGGTGAATTTCATAAGGGTCCTTTCTAAACGTTTGTGCGCTTGCGCGCAAAGGTTGTGTGATCTGCCGTAGGCGGAGCACAAAAGTTGTGAAACATGGTTGTGAGGGCGTAATCGTTCTCCTTGCGGTGGCGTTGAACCTGGAAAGGCGCCCGTATGCGAACTTGTGAGCAGACGCTGGATGCTGAAAGCAGACCGTTGGGGGACCGTTCCCCTATCCGTGGCAATGAACTTAAAAAGGCCGCCTTGTGTAAAGGGGGCTGGATTCGCGCAGCGAAGACTGAGGGATTGTACCCTGTCGGATTTTTGCAAATCTAATTTCAACTGACGAGAAAACAATCCATTTGTAGGCGGCTTGCCCCCAACCGAACGTCTTGCGTAATCTTTCGGTATACAATCCTTCCACCACCGAAGGTGGTCCCCCTTCCTTTGCACAAGGCAGGCTTGGTTGGGTTGTTTTCTCGCCGGTTGGGATATTGCATAGCGGTATGATGGACTCCTTCCACCACCTGCGGTGGTCCCCCTTCCCCTCACGGAGACGGCTTTAACGTAACAGATTACCAATAGGAGAACGGGGAATCTCAAACAATTCCCTCCTTCCAAGAATGCGCTGAACAGGTTCAGCACATTCTTGCGAATCAGGTTCCTTAATTGGAACCTGATTCAAACGTACTCGCCGTTTCGATTCTGATCATATACGGTTCCACCAATCGCACGCAGCTCATGTCGGCCTTCCAGGCGACGGTGTTGCGCTGGTTGAGCGGGTCGGCGGTGCCGCCGGAGCCCAACTGCTTGATGATCATCTTGAGTCCTTCGCCCTCCAGCTCGGTGACACCGTAGGCGTCGGCGCCGAGAATCAACGTCGCATAAACGTCGCGGCCTGCGGAACCGGCTTCACCGGGATAGATAATATCGTTTGCCTGGATGGTGACGACGGGGATGTTTTTGAGCGTCAGGGTGGTCGTGGTGGCCGCGGCGATGCGGTTCCACTCGCCGTGAATGATAACCTGGCGGCCGATGATGGCGCTGACTTCGTCCGACGTCAACGTCTCACTCAAGGTCACGACCTTATTGTTGATGGAAGCGACGGTGAGGGTGCGTGAATCTTCCGAGAGGTCCTCGGCGTGGAAAATCTTAGCCTCGGTCGATTCGACGAAGCGGACACCCTCGATACGGCCGATCTCGCCCTGATAGATACCGATGGGGTCGCTGTAGGTTTTGACGTTCACCCATTTCGGGTCGTTCATCAGGTCGTACGCGGCGTCGGGATGGATAATGCCGACGTAATCGCCGTTGATTTTGCGGGCGTTCTGCGTCTTGAGATAGCGCACGGCACGGCGAATACAGTCGACCGTCAGGTAGTCGTTATTGGCGGCAGTCGAGTCGCCGCCGACGAGTTCGGAGCGCATGGCACGGCGGGAGCCGTCGCCGTACTGCACGTTGGTACCGGCCGTGATGACGTCACGAATGACGGTATCCAAGGATCTGCCGGCCTGGTCGGCCAACAGTTCGGTCGCCTGCAGGACGGTGTTATCGATGGCGGTCTGGGACAACAGGTCGCTGGACTCCACGTAGCCGCCGAACTGGCGCAGGGTGGAGAGCAGCTTGGTGACGGCCATGGTCTGCCCCGCCGGGGTAACGCCCTCCGTCAGGGGGACGGTCGACTTGCCCAAGGGGTTGAAACGGCGGAATTCGATTTCCTTACCGTGCAAGAGGGGAATGACGCGCTTCTGCCCGAACTGGGCATGGACCAAGGCGGGTTTGGCTAAACGGATGAGGTTTTTGTTGTAGAAGGTTTTCATCTCGGGGCTTAAACTTTGTTGAGTTGTTACGTTAATTGGCATGAATAAATAACTCCTTTTTTGCCTTTTGTAAAATGCACAGACCGCACAAAACGGAATGGTGCATTTACAGGTATTTTTTAATTTAGTGTGCTGAATATTGTTGATCTTGTCAGTTCTGCGGATTCGTTTTGCCCGAAACGGTCAAAACGTCCATTTTTTAAAACGTTTTGTGCTATGAACGAGAACCGTCGACTGCCGTACCAAGTACGGCGACGCTAGGTTTTCGTCCATTCTGTACTATTTTCCATTTGGCAAAACCATTGGCCACTTAAAAAAGGCGCACATCGCAAAAAACAAATGGAACCCGTCAAGTGCCAAGAAGCATAACGTCTCGCGTTCTTCTGTTTTCCTGTTCTGCGGATTTATTTTGAACGTGCGTTCAAAATGTCCATTTATTTGTATGTTTTTTGCTATGAACGAGAACCGTCGACTGCCGTACCAAGTACGGCGACGCTAGGTTTTCGTCCATTCTGCACTCTTTTTAAAGCGGCTTGTGTTTTTTTATAAATGCACAGACCGCACAAAACGGACCGGTTCATTTACAGTTTTTTCGTATGGGTGTGTTGGTTTTTTAAATGGGATTACGCTTTTTTGGTTTTCTTTTTCTTAGGTACTTTCCACGTCTTACGCGGTTTGTTGGTATTACAGGCCACGGTCATCACCTCCTTCACATTTCAATGATTTCCCCGTGCAGCACACGGGCGTGGATGGCCGCCAGCTGCGCGTCGGTTAGGTCATCGACGGTGTCGAACGCCGGGGCGGTAGCGGGGGAAAGGGCAAGTTCGGCAGGTCTTTCTGCGACGATATGAGCAGAAGGAACGCTGTCGTCGTGTGCGACGACAGCGGGGGCGGGGGCGGTTTCTTCACTGCCCGCAAGGGCAACATCACTGTCCGCAAGGACTACATCACTGCTGCTTGCAGCGACATCACTGTCCGATAGGGCAACATCGCTCTCCGACGGGGGAACTCCTTCGGGGACGGCAGGAGCGACCTCTTCGGTCGGTTCGACAATCACGTCGTTTTGGCATTCTAATTCTTTTTTCTTGAATAGGGACATTTGTTTTTTGATTCTCCTTTTAATTTGCGAATAAAATGGGGAAAATGGGGATCTCGAAGCAAGACAAGAGGTGTTCGTTCTCTCCATTCTCCTAGCCTCCCTCCGGGAGTATGTTTGCAACGCAAACAGACGCGGGATGCAGAATGCAGCCCAGAAGGATTCCTTTGCCAAAGGGGTGAACCTAAAAAGGCCGCCTTGTGTAAAGGGGGCTGGCGCCGTAGGCGACTGAGGGATTGTACCCCGATTGCTTTTTGCAAATTTCATTTCAACCAAAGAAAGAACAATCCCTCAGTCTTTGCTTCGCAAATCCAGCTCCCTTTACACAAGGGAGCCTTGATTTAATGCGACCTCTCGCTGGCTGAAATATCATTACGCCGTATGATGAACTCCTTCAGTCACGACTGCGTCGTGCCAGCTGCGTCCCCTGAAAGGATATGCCCCGAGGAGGAGCCTTTTAGGTACAGATTACCAATGCTTGCTCCTTCAGTCACACTATGTGTGACAGCTCCCTCCCGGAGGGAGCCTTGGAAAAGAGGGCGTTTCTCCAAGGCTGCTTGCGTTGCAAGCATCCCCCTCAGTCTGCCTGCGGCAGACTGCTCTGCAAAGACGCCATTATTGCATCTTTGCCCGGGAATTCCATCATATCCAGGGCTATACGTGCTGCCTCTACGTTATCGGAATGGAAGAAATCAGCTTTGAACAGTTCCAATGCCAGGGCGTTTTGTTCGTTTCTTTGTGCCACGGATTCTCGCTCGGCCTTAAAGACCAGATCGAAGACGGGCGTGCGGTCGGCGCCCGACCAGGTCGCACGGGACAGCGACGTATACGCGGATTCGCCCCCTGCCCCGGTCACACGGAAGACGCGTTCCTCGGTATAGAATTGCCGTACCAGTTCGATGACAAGGCGCAGCATTTTTTCATAGGCACGGTAGGACGCCGCGATGCTGTCGCGGGAGAGTTTATCGCCCGCCTCCTGCAGGGCCGAGATGGCTGCGGCTGAGGTGACGCCCCCGCCTGCACTGCCGGCGTTGACGTCGCGGTTGCCGACCGTCTCCTTGAGCTCCTGAATCTTGCCCTGCAGCACCGACCAATAGATGCTATCGGGCGGCTCCACGGTGATTTCCTTGAGTCGTGCGTCGCTGATATCCCCCTGGACGTGTACGATGGGGCGGTTCCAATCCAGGAATTCACGTTCGTTGACGGCCGTGGATTCGCTGGCAAAGAAGCGCTTTTTGGTGCCCATCATGCTGCTCTCCATCACGTTATAGGACAGCGCATCGACGGCATCCTGGGGTGCGCGGCAAACGGCAATCATACCGTAGCCCCAGGGTGCATTTTGCACCGGATACAGGGTATCCAAAACCACCGGGAACTGTCCGTGGTCGTACAGTCCCCGCCCTGCCCAGTTTGGATCGGCCGCGCTATCGTATAAAACGTGTCTGCCCGCAATCTTCATATAGTGCAAACGTTGCAGTCCGTTCGGGTCTGACGTTTTATAGTAGCGGTCCAATACGACCACGGTACCGGGGTGTTCCGGGGTGCCGATGGCGGCGGGGTCGCCCCTGCCGTTGTCTGCCGGCGATGACGAGAGTAATTCATCCGTCCACACCTGCCGCATGGGGTCTCCCTCCCCGTACGGGCAATAGGCACCGACGATTTGCTCCGCCGGCATGCGGCTGCACAGGTACAGGTTTTGGCTTTCTTCCAGCGTTCGTGCGCCCGGGTCCCAGTACAGGCTACGCAAATCAACCGTGCGGATGTCCACGTCGCCCCGAAACGCACCGGCATGCGCCAGGGGGTTCCAAAAGACACCATACACGGCCGTACCGTGCTTGAGCTTTTCCCACCAGCCGGCACTGTACGTGTCGGCAAACCCGCAATTCGTCAATATCACGGGTAAAACTTGGGTCAGTGTCGCGGCTGCCTGTTCGTCACTTTGTTCCCGCGGCAGAACCGTGGGGGTGGGATAGGCATCCATGGCGTCGGCGTGCTTATTGGCAACAGCGTTGAACAGCCAGGCTGACGGCGGCAGAGCCCCCTTGCCCTGCAGGCGCCCCTCCCAATAGGCATCCTCGTCCATCAGGCGCCGGGTCAGGGGTTCCTTGGCCGCACGACACAGAGAAAAATGTCGTAAGACTTTTTCGATTGTGTCGTGGGGCACCTGAACCTGCAAAGGTTCAGGGGAAGCGCGGACCGGGTTTTGGGTTTTTGATTTTTTCATGGGGTTGATCTCCTTTCGACAAGTTACGAATGAAATGAGTAAATTGGTGGATTGCGATAGCAAGGCCGAGATTGGCGGATATGATATTGGGTAGCATTCTCTCCGTGTTCATTTCGGTAGCAATGATTCTTAATAGCCTCCTTCCGGGAGGGAGGTGGATCTGCGTAGCAGAGACGGAAGGAGCCCTGCGACAAAATGAAATACAATGAACGATATTTAGCGTAGCTGATTATCCCGCATGCTCCTTTCGTCTGCCTGCGGCAGACACCTTCTCGTTGCGACTCGGGCACGGTTGGGCTCTAACAGTCCACCGGACTGTTATTCACTTCCCAACCGCCGCTACGCTACCTCCCGGAGGGAAGCTCTTCAGGTTCAATGCCAGTATAACAATCCCTCCGTCTTCGCTGCGCGAATCCACCCGCCTTTACACAAGGCGGGCTTTTCATGTTCTGATTACCAGCGCATGCTCCTTCAGTCTTTGCTATCGCAAATCCAGCTCCCTCCCGGAGGGAGCCTATGGGAACGGGAACAATCCTCCCTTTTATTTTCCTGCTCGTGGAGCAGGAAAATAAAAAACCGGCCGAGTATACGGAAAGGTAAGGGGCAACCGTTTGGGGGTTAAACCTCTTGTTTCACATACACATCGGCCGGAACTTGTTGGGCAGAACCATCGCGCGTTCATTTAGAACGGGCGTGGGGATGATTACCTGCCACAGTTTGGGCTCGGCGTTCCCTGCCATACGGCAGAGAACAATATTTAGTTGTGGGGGACGGATGTTTACGGCGAAGTCAAGCAAGTGCTTGACACGTCACGGTTGGTGCCATACGTTAGTATGGCCCGTCATCCGGCCTTGGTCGGATGTGGTTCCGCTTTCGGAAATTCTACGGCTAAGCTGCGCTTGCACAGCCCGTTATCCGAATTGTTTGATTCGGATATTGTTCCGCCTTCTCCTCTATTATGACACGTCATTTCCCGTTTGTCAAGGGGTAGGCAAAACTTTTTTGTGATTTTTTCCGAGTTTTCGGAATTACAAAAAAGCAAACACGCCGCATCAATAGGGTAGATGGAGGATATTA
>DCGU01000080.1:1563-83876 GCA_002315325.1 Clostridiales bacterium UBA1770 | reverse complement strand
TGTCATGCCCGACACACCAAAAAAGGGCGCTGCTCAAATCGACGATTTGAGCAGCGCCCTTTCGTATGCCGGGCACAAACAGGTTCGATTATGCCCAAGCCATAGAGGTCGGCGTTTCCTCTTTGATCATGACGCCGTTTAAGAAGGAAACGGCTTTTGCCAAACCTTCATCCAGCGTCATAAGTCCATCCTCGTGTTCAATGGAGAGCACGCGGTCGTAGCCGAAGATGCGGAGGTTGGAAACAAAATCGCGCCAATAGCTTTCGCCGTTGCCGTAGCCGACGGTACGGAAGTTCCAGGAGCGGTTCGGGAAATCGCTGTAGTGCTTCGTATCCAGCACACCGTTTTTGGCCGTATTATAGTGGTCGATCTTGGTGTCCTTGGCATGCACGTGATAGATGGCGCCGGCCAGTTCGCGCACGGCGGCAACGGGATCGATGCCCTGCCAAATCAAGTGACTGGGGTCGAGGTTGGCACCGATAGCGGGACCGACGGCGGCACGCAGACGCAGCAGGGTTTCAGGATTATACACGCAGAAACCGGGATGCATTTCAAACGCAATGTGCGGCACGTGATGCGCCTCGGCAAATGCAGCGGTCTTCTTCCAGTACGGAATCAGTTTCTCGTTCCACTGCCAATCCAAAATCTTCAGGAAATCTTCCGGCCAGGGGCAGGTAACCCAGTTGGGATACTGTGAATTGTCGCAGTCGCCGGGGCAGCCGGAGAAGGTAATGACGGTATCCACACCCATCTTCTCTGCCAAGAGAACGGCATTCTTAAAATCGGTGTCGAACGCCTCGGCAATTGCCTTGTTCGGATGCAAAGCGTTACCGTGGGTAGCCAAAGCGCATACGCGCACGTCATGTTTTTTGAGCGTTGCGATAAAGGCATCGTATTTCTTTTCATCGGCCAGCAGTTCCACCGGATTGCACTGCGTTTTGCCGGGATACCCGCCGGCACCGAGCTCGACGGTATGGACGCCGAGAGAGGTCAGTTTTTGCAGGACCTCGTCCAGCGTTTTATCGTGGTACAAATTAGCTAATACAGAAAGTTCCATTATATTGATCCTTTCACTTCATCAGGTTCGACAGCTTACGCCGCCGTAATCGTTATCATCAGAATCTGTAGATATCGCCGGTCTTGGCGGATACGTAGATACCCTCGAGAATGCGGCTGACAACGTAAGCCTGCTCGGGCAAAGTGCTGGGCAGCGTGCCGTTGCGGATGGCTTCGTAGAACAGGCGGCACTCGCGGGCGGAGTTATCCTCGGCACCGTGGCCGTCAAAGAAAGCGGCACCGGCACCCTTCATATCCATAATCTGGGTGTACTGGCAGTTGTTGCGAATGCCGTTGATACGGGGCTTGCCGTCATAGATATCGGCACCGGCCAACGTACCGCACAACGTGGTAATGGCTTCGGCGGAATTCACGTAGTTCAGGGCCCAGGAAGATTCCAAATTGATGACGGCACCGTTTTCCATAACGACCATACCGAACGCAGAGTCTTCACAGGTGAATTTATCGGGATCCCACATACCCCAGCCGTTACCCTGGTTGGTATCCTTGTTGAGTTTATGGAAAGTCTGACCGATGCAGTACTTGGGTTTATAGTTATCCATCATCCACAGCGTCAGGTCAAGGGAGTGCGTACCGATATCGATCAGCGGACCGCCGCCCTGTTCGTATTCATTGATAAATACGCCCCACGTGGGAACGCCGCGGCGGCGCAGTGCCGTTGCTTTTGCGTAATAAATTTCACCGAAGGTGCCCATTTCACACTCGTGCTTCAGATACAGGCACTCGGGACGCTGACGGTTCTGATAACCGATGGTCAGCACTTTACCGGTACGCTTGGCAGCGTCCAGCATCTTCTTTGCCTCTTCACTGTTGATGGCCATGGGCTTTTCGCACATAACGTTCTTGCCGGATTCCAGAGCATCCACCGTGATGAAGCTGTGAGAGCGGTTGGGTGTGCAAACGTGTACGGCGTCAATGGTCTTGTCTTCCAACAGTTTTTTGTAATCAACGTAAACCTTTGCGTCGGGGGTGCCGAATTTGGCGGCAGCGGCTTGGGCTTTTTCCTCGACGATATCGCAGAAGGCCACCATCTGCACGTTGGGCTGCTGCTGCAGAGCCGGCATATGCTTGCCGTTGGCGATACCGCCGCAACCGATAATACCGACACGAATGATTTCATTGGCAGAAATAGACATTTTCCTGTCCTCCACTTAACTAAATATTTTTAATATTTTGAATTTGAGCGCCGAACGGCCCAAATTAAAGGTACTGATTTAATTATAACATCAACAAGCGACAAATACAACACTGTTGGGCTTCAAACTCAAAGACAACGCACCGTCAATGACGAGCATATCTTTTTTAACAGGTGCCGGGTTGGCAGGGTCGACAATCGTCACCACGGGGGATTTGACCGGCGTACCTTCCAAATGAATGGTCACACGGCGCACGCGTTTATCCTCGTCGTCTTCCGTATACGTGGATAACAAAATGCCGTTTTGGCCGTTGCCGTCCGTTGCCGCCATTGCCGTGATATCGGCAGGCACCCCGGTGCACTTGACTTCGTTGCCCATTTGATACAGTCGGGAGAAGAAGTCCAACGCATAATAGGTCGGTTGCGGACGAGCCGTGTAGTAGTTCCACATGCCGCACCAAACGGTAGGACGTGCGTCATAGTACATCATCATATGGACGGGGGAATGCTGTCCTTCCATCATGCAGGCGGCGGTAAACGCAGCGCCCTTGACGTTATTGATGGTTTCAACACTGTAGACGAACTGGTCGGTCCAGTTGCGCACGTAGTTCCATTCGTCCAAAATATTCTCTGCCTTGCCGTAGCCGTTCTTTTTCATCATAGTTTGTGCCACTTTGGCGGACAGGGCAATCTGATGCGGATCGGTGGTATAGGTGTGCCAGGAAACGAAATCCATCGGCACACGACGCTTATGCATATCGGCCAAGAAACGATCCAGCCAATCGTTCGGCCAGCAAACGGCCGTGCCGCCGATTTTCAAATCCGGGAAGCACTTTTTCAGGTGCTTGGCCACGATTTCATAAAAATCGTGGAACTGCGCCTCGGTACCGCCCCAGCACTTGTGCATATAATAGGAGTCGTCGTCGGCGGCACCGTCTGCTTCGTTCCAAATTTCCCAATATTGAATGTTGAAATGATGGCCGTCTGCCCAGCCTTCGTTCATATGACGAATGATGTGCTCGCAAATTTCGGCCCATTTTTTGAAGTCCTTGGGCGGCAGCGTATTATATTTTTTAATTTCGTGCTCAATTTTAGCGCCCAAACGATAAAACGTTTCGGTACCAACCTCTAAGGTGCGCTCGATATATTCGTCGGTTAAAACGAAATCATAGGATGCGGGATCGTTGACGTCAGCGTCAAAGTTGGGGAAAATATTAGCCACGTCAACCGTGTGGCTGCCGCCGTAATCTGCGTTAAACGAGGCATCGTGATTACGGGCGTAGGGGATTTTCAATGCCTTGTAGGAATCGTAATTGTCAAGCGTTTGGTCGGGCTTGCGGCGCATGGGACCGTTGTTGACAGCGTGCATAATTTTCACGGGGCCGATTGGTTGCGTAAAATTAACTTTCATCGTTCTTTCCCTTTCTTTTATTGTGCAATATATTCGTGCAAGGTTTCGGAATAAACAACGGCGCCGTCCGGATAAATCCACAAAGCGGCCGCGTTGTACTTTTGCAGCAAAGCTTCCCCGTCACTTTGGTCCATATTGAACAAAGCCGTGGAAAGCGCATCGGCAATAAACGCCGTGGGCGCTGTCACCGTCACCGCCGTATAACGGTCGGACGGGAATAACGTATCGGGGTCGATAATATGATGATAGCGGACGCCATCCACCTCGTAGTACCGTTCGTACACGCCGGAAGTGGCAACGGCCGCATCCTGCAGGGCAAGCGTGGGCAGCGTTTCGTTGACGGCAAATCCCGTCGGTTCCGAAATGCTGACTGTCCAGGCAATATCACCATTGCCTTGCGGTTTACCGCCCACCGTACGAATATTGCCGCCCAAATTGACGGCGTAATGCGTGTAGCCGTGTTCCCCCAGCCATGCGGCCGCTGCGTCGGCAGCGTAGCCTTTGGCCACGGCGCCGAAATCAAGGGACATACCCTGTGCCAGCGTTACGGCGTGGGTAGTTTCCTCCACGTACACTGCATCGTAAAATCCCGTATACTTGGAAGCGGCAATCAAACTGTCCGCATCCGGCACGTAGGTACCATCCTGTCGGGCGGCATGCCACAGCGCCAAAACGGGGCCCATCGTCACGTCAACCGCACCGTTTGATGCGATAAACAGTTCTTCACTCCTGCACAGCAAATCTTCAAACAGCGACGTCACGGTAACGGGCTGCCCCGCCAAACGGTTGAGCGTGCAGACGTTATTGCGGTCGTCATATTCGTGATACAGATCGAAGGTTTTGTGGCATTCTTCCAGCACGGCAAACACCCCGTCCGCCGCTGCGTTAAATTCGTCTTCACTTGCAGCGTAACCCGTCAGCGTACAGATTGTATCGAAATAATCCAGCGTCGTGCGGGAATAGACCTTCATTCCCCCCGTGCAGGAGGACAGCGTCAACGCCGACAACAGCAATGAACACAAAAGCAGCCACAACGGCATCAGCCGAAATCTGCGATGCTTCATACGTTTATCCCTTATCGTTTAATCCTGCATTTCGTTGGTTTCGTCGGTGAATTCCAACAACTCAAGTCCCTTGTTATTATCGTATGCCCAGTCGATGCTCCATCTGCCGTCAAAAATCAGGTAATTACGGCCGCGGACGTCCTGTACCCAACGGGTACCCGATGCCAATTTCAGTTTGGAGGGATCGACGGCGGGGTCGGCAATGCGGCGAATTAAAGAGTGGGGCAAATCCATTTTGTGATAGGCAACGCCGTATTCGGAACTCATGCGGAACTGCAGCACGTCGTACTGCAAAAGACCAACGACACCGACGATAACGTGTTCCATACCGCCGCCCGGCTCAAAGAAAATCTGGATGGCACCTTCCTGTGCAATCTGCGTCATACCCTTGGCAAACTGTTTGCGCTTCATCGAGTCGATTTGTTCGACAACGGCGAAATGTTCGGGTGCAAACGTCGGAATGCCGGCGTATTTAACCTTCATATGCGGTGCACAAACGGTATCACCGATGGAGAAGATACCGGGATCGAATACGCCGATGATATCGCCGGCATAGGCCGTCTCGATACCTTCGCGTTCCTGCGCCATCATCTGCTGCGGCTGCGACAACTTTTGCGTCTTGCCCGTCTGTACGTGCAGATACTCGCGGTCACGGTCAAAACGGCCGGAACAAATGCGCATAAATGCAATACGGTCGCGATGGGCCTTATTCATATTGGCCTGAATTTTGAAAACGAAAGCGGAAAAATCGTCCGCTGCCGGGTCGATCACCTTATCGCCGACGTTATGCGGTGCGGGCGGCGTGGTCATCTTCAAAAAGCCCTCCAGGAAGGGTTCGACACCGAAGTTATTGAGCGCAGACCCGAAGAAAACGGGGCTGAGTTTACCGGCACGCACGGCGGCCATATCAAAATCAAAGCTGGCGCCGTCAAGCAGTTCGACTTGGTCGCACAGGGCCGCTGCCTGCTCCGGGCTGAGTAACGACTCGAGTTTGGCGCGGTCGGCGATGTCACACTCAATGGCCTCCAGTTTGCGGCGTCCGGCGTGGAAATCGTCAAACGTCAGAATGCAGTGACGCTGACGATCGTATACACCGCGGAATTCCACACCGCAGCCGATCGGCCAGTTCATGGGATACGTGCCGATGCCGAATTCCTTTTCCAATTCATCGAGCAGGTCAAAAGGATCGCGCGCCTCGCGGTCCAATTTGTTGATAAACGTAAAAATCGGAATGCCGCGCATGGCGCAGACTTTAAAGAGTTTGCGCGTTTGCGGCTCGATGCCTTTTGCGGCGTCAATGACCATGACGGCACTGTCAACGGCCATCAGCGTACGGTAGGTATCCTCTGAGAAGTCCTGGTGTCCGGGGGTATCCAAAATATTGATACAGTACCCCTCGTACTCAAACTGCATAACGGACGACGTGACGGAAATACCGCGCTTTTGCTCGATTTCCATCCAGTCGGATGCGGCGTGTTTATCGCTGTTTTTCCCCTTAACGGAACCGGCGGACTGAATGGCGCCGCCGTACAACAGCAGTTTTTCGGTCAGCGTCGTTTTACCGGCGTCGGGGTGGGAAATGATGGCGAACGTGCGGCGGCGATTGATTTCTTCCGCAATCGCGGCCGTATTCTTGTACTCTTCCATAAAATGATTTTATTCCTCTACCAAAATAGTTTTAATTTCGAATGGGCGGAACTGCAGTTGTACGGTTCCGTTATGGCAAGGCAGCGGCTGCCCGTTTTCTTCCAGCATATTCGTTTGCAGGACGGCCTTACCGGGGCGCGACAGGTGCATAACGGTTTCTGTTGCCGAGCCCTCACATTCATACAAGCGGAGCACGTAACCGGGAATCTTGCCGTCGGCATCTTTTTCCGCGGGTTTGACAACCTCACAAATAACGCCCGGAGCATCTACCGTTAAGAAAGAAGATTGCTCTGCTCTGCCCGGCAATACGACGGCCGGTACGTTGAACGCATAGGAGGGCATAACGGTGTTTTGTGCCGAGAATGCACCGACGTGCGGCAAAATCGCGTACGTCATCTCGTGCAGACCTCTGTCACCCGTACCGTCCGGATGGGTGCCGCCGCGGTGCAGCGACAAAGCCAAATTGCAATCGCCGAACGATACGCCGTACTTGCAGTCGTTGAGCAGCGAAACGCCGAATCCTGCCTCGGAAATATCGGTCCACTTGTGGTTGCAAACCTCAAATTTAGCGGCATCGTACGGCGTGGAATGGTGCGTCGGCCGATTGACGTGTCCGTACTGGATTTCGCACTTGGCCTCGCGTGCGCGCAAATTCAAATCAAAGTCGGCCTTGAGCAAAAGATGCATACTGTGCCAATCGACAACGGTATGGAAATCCACACGCGGGGTATCGGCGTAGAAGACCATATCCTGCACCAGCGTCGTTTTTCCCTCAATGCCGTATTCGGAACGAATGCGTAATTCAACGGGACCGACGGAAACCAAACGACGGGATTTGAGGCCCTTGACAGGGGTCAAGCGGTCCATCGTGTCGGCGTCAATATTCCAGTTATCCCATTTTTCGGGGCAGTCCTCGGCAATCAGGAAGACGCCCAAGGGGCGGCCGCCCGGACGGCGCAGTTCACGCCCGGACGCTTTATCAACGAACGAAGCGATATAGCCGTCATCGTCCAAAATAACGGTGGCGAAGGGTGTTTCCACAACGCCGGTTTGCTCATTGTAGGAAAGAACCGTGGGGAACGAGGGTGCCTGTGCCGTCATGGCAAGCGGAACGGAAGCAAATGCGGGCACGTCAAGACCGCCGACAGCCGTCATTTTTCTGCCCATGATATCCACGTAATGCTGCGTCGGATAATTGACGGCAAAACGGGACTCGTCCTCACCGCTCATCGTCACCGTACCCTTACGTGCGAACGGCAACGTGTTAAAGACGGTCAAGGCATTTTCATCGCTGCCGACCAGGGCAGACAGATTGGCACGGGTATCCGCCGCCATATCGTTGATGATTTCATCCATTTCACGATTGAAGACTTCGTATACCGAATTGATACAGGTACCGGGCAGAATATCGTGGAATTGGTTCACCACCAGCGTTTCCAGCCAATCCGATGCCTTGTCATTTTCGGGGCAGCCGCGCAAAACGGTGGCATATTCCATATCGCGCAGGCCGAATTCGGCCAGTCTGTTTTTACGTTTGACGTTGTGATTTTGCGTCAGCGTGCCGCGATGGAACTCGAAATAGATTTCATCGTCATACACGAACAGTCTGTCGCGGTCGTCGCGATCGAGTTCACGCATAAAATCGGAAACCGTCATCATATCGATTTTCGGCATACCGGGGCAATGCAGAACGCGTTCTGCCGCCTCCACCATACCGAAGGTGGGACCGCCTCCGCCGTCCCCGAAACCGAAGGCGAGCAGCCGCTTATCGGAGGTATCCGGATCGGCGATTTCATCCGACGTGTACAGCACGTCTTTGGCATCGGTATGACCGCCGGAAACGGGAATGTGCGCCAATACTTCCGAGCCGTCGATGCCGCGCCAAATAAAGGAGGAATGCTCCACCGGATTGATTTCATTACAGTTAATCTTGTTGGTCACGAAGTAGGGCACGCCGCATCCCTGCATAATCTGCGGAATATTGGCGTGGTAACCAAAGGTATCGGGCAGCCAGAACGTATCGGACGTCTTGCCGAAGTTGTCGCGATTAAAGCGCTGGCCCAAAAGGAAGGAACGAATCATGGATTCGCCCGACGTGATATTGCAGTCGCATTCCACCCAAACGGCACCGTTTAATTCGTAGCGTCCCTCGGCAATGCGTTTTTTGATGCCTTCGAACACAGAGGGATAATAGCGTTTCATCCAGGCAGTCTGCAGAGCCGACGACTGCATAAACTTAAAATCGGGATATTGGTCCATCAGCTGCAGGACGTTGGAAAAAGACCGTGCCGCTTTGCGGATGGATTCCTTCACGGGCCACAGCCATGCAGTATCCAAATGGGTATGCCCGATGATGCCGACACGGCCGAAAATCGGGTCGCCGCCGTTGGCATTGAAGAACGGACGGGTGATTTTCAGGCTTTCCTCCACAGAGGCCTGCCAAACGGATTTATCGTAATGCTGGGGACAGAGGACCAACGTGTTGGCCACCTGTAAAAGGACACGGCGCGCCATTTGACGCAGTTTGCCGTGATCGTGGCGGTCGTTAACGATGGAAAAAAGTTCCCGCGTATCGTAGTACAAATCTTTCAGGGGAACGTTCATGGCACAGATATCGATACCGTCATACGTTCTGCCGGGATCGTCGTCGTGCGACGTGTCGCGATTCCCATCGTATGCCGTATCATTGGAATAGAAGTTAAATCGGTCGGAGCCGCTGAACAAGAGGCGGTCGAAACACTCGAACGCCATATCGTAGTGCGTACCGGGCTGTGCATTCGCACAAAGAAGTCTTGCAGCGTGTTCCCCGCTGAATGCCTCATTTACCCAGGAAAAAATCCCGTTCGGTTTACCGTTTTTGAAAAACAGCACCTCGCGTCCGCCTGTGTGTGCAACGGCGTACAGGTCTTTTCCGGCAGCGCTTTCGGGCACCGTAAATCCGCCGACCACCCACATACTCATATCCAGGCCGCCCCAGCGGAAACCTTTTTCAATCGGAGAAAGGCCTTCCGTCGGCACAGTACGAAAATGCTCGCGGGTTTGCAGGGCAAGCGGGGATTCAATCTCCCCCACTTTTTCCGCAAAAATCTGCGAGTAATAGTTATTCATCACGTATTCCAGTTTTTTCAGGGTTTGATTGCGCAGTTTTTCATTTTCCATAACGCACCGCCTTATGACATAGTTTTATATATTATACTATATTTAAAGGGAAAAGAAAAGCAAATAATAGGAAAAGCATCATAAAAAAGCGCCGAAATATTTCGGCGCAGGGGTTATAACAAACATTCCAATTGAAGATCGCAGGGTTCATCCAACGCATAGGCGGGAATCGGGTTGGGGCTGATAAAACATCCCATGGCAAAATAGAAATCAATTGTTTCCCGTGCGGAACAGGCGGATATATATAAGGCCCGTGCACATTTCTTTTTGGCTTCCGCTTTGGCTGTTTCAAACAGTGCCCTGCCGATGCCGTGACGACGGCATTCGCGGGAAACGTGAAAACTGTCCACGATCATACGCCCATTGTCAAGCGTCGGTACAAGCATGATTTCCCCCACCACGTGTGCGTCCTCATAGGCACAAAACACGGTATAGTCGCCGCTGCGTATTTCATCGGCCTTTTCCAATCTGCGTTCGGGGGACCAAGACTCTTCAAAGGGGATACGAACAAGCTGCAGCCTGCCGTCAATCAAACGATAAACGTCCGTGACTTTTTGATACCGGTCGAAATCACGCAAAGCGTCACGGGGGAATTCGCGGGGGTTAATACGACGAACGTCCAATAGAAGGGCTCCTTTCACGAGAGGGATGATTTTTATTAGAATTATAGCATCACTTGACGATGATTACAAGTATAGAGAAGCATTTGGAGCAAGTAATGAAGACGCTCGCAGTGCTCGCTAATGAAGATGGTGCTTTGCACCGAATGAAGACGGACTGCGTCCTAATGAAGCGAAGTCGCCCTTCTCTCCTCTGTTTTCTCTGCATTAGCGAAGCGTCTTCATTTCTTCATTTCTTCATTTCTTCATTCCAAACCTGCGCGGCAGGTTTGGCGGCCGGATTACAGGACCTAGTCCTGCACATTTCATTCAGTGCAATGGGTTCTCTCGCTGCGTGCAGGACATTCATTTGCCGCGCAAGGCGGCAAATGAGCGGTCAATTCCCCCAATGAAATAACGCGTAATCGTTTGGTATTGCCGGATTACAGGACCGAGTCCTGCGCCGATTATGCAGCGAAAACGATTACCGGGATAGCGCAGGAGCGCTCCCAATGAAATGACGCGCAAACAATCGGTATCGCCGGATTACAGGACCTAGTCCTGCACATTTCATTCAGTGCAATGGGTTCTCTCGCTGCGTGCAGGACGTTCATTTGCCGCGCAAGGCGGCAAATGAGCGGTCAATTCTCCCAATGAAATAACGCGAAATCGTTCGGTATGGCCGGATTACAGGACCGAGTCCTGCGCCGATTATGCAGCGAAAACGATTACCGGCATAGCGCAGGACGTTCATTTGCCGCAGTTGCGGCAAATGAGCGGTCCTTCATTGCGAAGCAATCCAGCCAAATAAAAAGCGCCGGGCTGTTGCCCGACGCTTTTTATTTGGCTGGGGTGGCCGGATTCGGACCGACGCGTGAAGGAGTCAAAGTCCTTTGCCTTACCACTTGGCGACACCCCAAAATAGCCGTCGCATATTATAGCATAAACAGCAACGGATTGTCAAGTCAATCCCTATGCCGACGGCATTATTTATTCGTTTTAAGAGAAATCAGCCGGTCAATCTTCGTTCCAATACGTTTGCAGGACGGTGGACGTCATATATTTGTTCTTAATTTCACGCAAGCGCGCCATATGGGGACGCGCAACGTGCGCTTGCTGATTTTCGACAGTGGTCCATTCCTCCAGCACAACCAGTTCACAGGGGTCGTCCGCGGAAAGATAATAATCGTATTTCAGGCAGCCCTCCTCGGCCAGTACCGTTTCACGGATGCCCTCGGCGGCAACTTCTTCCAGAAATTCCTCACGGCCGCCGGCAGCTGCAGCGTGATACGTCACGACAAGACAATATTTTTTCATTGTTTTTTCCTCGTTTCTTATTGTTTTTCGCTGAGTTTTTGAATGCGCACGTCTGTCCCGCGGAAGAACAAGAGACGGAACGCACCGAGCAGACGGCTGGTCACGCGGTCATTATAGCGTGAACGCAGTTCCTGCTGGCCCAAGTTGGTACTGATGACGGTCGGCAAACCGCTGTTCAAGCGGGAATCAATCAAATTGTAAATACAGGACAACGTAAACTGATTGCCGACCTCGGTGCCGAGATCGTCGAGAATTAACAAATCACAGGACAGATAGTCCGCCGTGGCGTCGTCGGCATCTGCGCCTGCGGAGCCAAACCGTTTCGCCTCAAAATCGGCGAGCAGATTGATGGCTGTGACGTAGCGGACGTCATATCCTTTGTCAATGACACAACGGGCAACGGCCGTTGACAGGTGCGTTTTTCCCAAACCCGTTCCGCCCATCAAAAGCAAGCTTTCCGGGGCACCGTCCGGCAGCGAAAACGTTTGTGCATAGCGCTGCATATACGCCGCGTTGATTTGCATGCACTGCCGATACTGCGGATTGCCGTTGTAATAGTCCAAATTAAAATTATCAAACGTTTGTTCCGACAAAAGCCGTCCCAAACCCGACGTTTCATACGCGGCCATCACCAAATCGCGTTTCATACACGCGCACATCTTGCAGTCAACGTAGCCCGTATCGCCGCAAAGCGGACATTCGTATTTTACAGTGCAGTAATCTTCCGGATAGCCGTTCTCAAGCAGCAGCGTCCTGCGGCGCGCCCGCAACGCTTCCATTTTTTCCTTAACGGTTTCGATACCGGACGCGCCCTCTTTCAGGGCAACGCTGAACATAGAGGCACCGAGTGCACCGATTTGGCGGTTGACGTCAGACAAAGCGGGAATGGCTGCCTCGACCTCGGCGGTTCTCTCTTCGGCCGACTGCCGCGCCAGCCGATATTTAGTCGCGTATTTTTCGCGAATCATTTTAAAATTGCTTTTATTATAACCCATACAGTCCTCCGTTAACGGCACGAAACGTTACGATTGCGGGGCGGAACCCTTGCCGATATTTAACCCCATTTTGTCATATTCTGCGCCGTAGCTGCGTTTGAGTGCTTCGGCAAAAGCGTCGTCGGTTTCATAAGTGGAACCGGCGCCGTTCCCCTGTGCGCTGTGTGTTTTGACGTCGTTTTCTACTTCGGCCAACGTTTTCAAACCGGCACGGAACCAGCGGTCCAGTACGGCGTTGGCATACGGGAGCGCCGGGGAACCGATAGCGTCCACCGTAACGTCATACGCACGTTTTACGACGTCCATTTCATACCCATATTCGTCGGTCCAAGCCGTCACCATTTTCTTTTCTTTGGCGGACAATGCGCGGGACTTGAGGCCGAACAGGGCGCGCACTTCCCCTTCAAACGTGTGGATGCGATGCATATTCGTCAACCGTTCGCGCAATGCGTCGGTTTCGGTAACGCCCTCGTCCATCATTTGCACAATCAATTTTTCCACGAAGCCGACAGATTTACGGTCTTCCTGGACGGCATAGGAAAACGTCTCGGATAAATAGTCAGAGTTGATCCCGTAGTAGTCCACCAATGTAACGATTTTCCCGATTTCATGGCGGTTGAGCATTTTGCCCCACAGTTGGTTACATACGTCCACCAAATCGGACAATTCACCCCGCTTTTCCAAAACGTTCCCGATTTCCTCGGAACTGTATTCCGGCATGGAAACGTCAATCTTACCGGCAGGGACAGCCGATATCGTCTGTTCGGGGGTATTCTGCGCCGGTTGGGTGGCTGCCGAAAGCGTGAAAATACCCTTTTTCTGCCAAAACTCCAATGCGTTTTTTACGGCAGGGATACTCAATCGCGCCGCGCCGACAAGGGCGGACACAATATCCGGTGCCGCTGCCACGGCCGGATCGGTCAGGGCGAGAATGACGCGCAGCGCGGCCTCGTCGGCCGTCGGGACCCACCGGCACACGTCACCGGGAAGCGTCACCGCACTGTGACCGTAATTCCAAATTAATTCCATAAGGACTCCATTTCTGTCAAACGTCTGAATTCATCAAAAGCCGAACGTCATTCGACGTCATCGGTCGCGTAAGCATTGAGCGAAGTATCTGCCGTTGCCCCTGCCAAAAACTCGTAATAGCCTGCGGCGGCAATCATGGCGGCATTATCCCCGCACAGGGAAATCGGCGGGAGAGAAAAACGAACGCCGGCATCGTCGCACACCTTTTGCAGGGCACTGCGCAAATGCGAGTTGGCGGCCACACCGCCGCCGATGACCAACGTTTCGGCGCCCGTTTCGGCCAAAGCCGCTGCCGTTTTATCGGCAATACCGCGCACGATTTTGGCAGTATAGGCGGCGGCCAAATCGGCACGATTGATAGTTTCTCCGCGCTGGGAGGCACTGTTGATTAAATTGAGTGCAGCCGTCTTCAGGCCGCTGAAAGAAAAATCAAAACCGGCACCCGGAAAGGCCGGGGACGGCAAAACGAATGCCTTTGGATTGCCCTCATACGCCAACTTATCCAAAGCGGCACCGCCCGGATACGGCATACCGATGACGCGGGCGATTTTGTCAAACGCTTCACCGGCCGCATCATCGCGCGTACTGCCGAGCGTACGATAGGTCGTAAAATCATCGACGGCATACAGCGACGTATGTCCGCCAGACACCACGAGCGCCAAAAAAGGCGGCTTCAGCATCGGGTCCGACAACAGTGCAGCACTGACGTGACCGTGCACGTGATTGACCGAAACCAGGGGAATATGATGGGAAAAGGCAAGAGATTTGGCAAAATTGACGCCGACGAGCAGCGCGCCGATGAGCCCCGGATGCGTTGTCACGGCAACGGCACCGATATCGTCAATGGTCACACCGGCCTCTTCCAGCGCACGGTACGTGATGGAACTGACGGCTTCAATATGCGCACGGCTGGCAATTTCAGGCACGACACCGCCGTACAAACTGTGAATATCGATTTGTGATGCCACAACGTTGGAGGCAATACGGCGAATGCCGGCCGCCTCGTCCATTTCCAAAACCGCTGCGGACGTTTCGTCACAGGAGCTTTCCAAACCAAGGATAAACATGCTGTTTTTCTCTTTTCTTAACATTCAAAACAATCATACGACGGGCAGATTTTGCCGGTGCGTCATACGTCAAACAAGCGTCTTTTTCATCAAAACGGCGTCTTCCGTAGGAGATTTATAATAGTTGCGCCGTATACCGATACGGACAAAACCGTTCTTTTCATACAGTCCCTGCGCCGGTACGTTGGAGGCTCTGACTTCCAAATAGACGTCTTCCGCGCCCTGCCCTTTTGCCGTTTCCAGTGCAAAAGACAGCAGCGCCTGTCCGACGCCGGCACGGCGAAATGCCGGCAATACGGCAATATTGCCGATTTCATACTCCGGCGGACAGGACACGGTGCAAAGATATCCGCACACGGTTCCCGCCGCGTCACAGGCAACGTACGTGCCGAAAGCGCCGCCGCTGAGAAATGCGGTAAATGCCGCCTCTTCCCACGGGTCGGAAAAACAAACCTGCTCCGCGCTGACAAGCTGCGGCAGGTCGGTCTGCTGCGCCGCCCGAATCACAATCGTCTCACGCGGCATAGGTCGAAAAGAACGCGCCGCCGTCCACGTAGCGGTTGAGGGCGCGGCTGTACATCAACACGTTTGTGACGTAGTCAAACCCGTCTTCGGTAAATGCAACGGGCTCCTCATAAAACAACAAAATCAAATGGTATCGGATACCCGCATTCTCGGACGAGGTCAAATACAACTCCAAGCGGTCGATGGGATCGGCAGCCGGTTCAAAAATCGCCGGCCCCGTCAAAAAACGGTCAACGATGGCGGCAACCGTTTCCGCATCGTCAACGTTGGACACAAGCGTATCCTTGGACTTTTGGCGGCAAAGCAGCAAGCCATCGGCGCCGAACGTTTCCAGCGTCGGCATCGTCACACCGGATGCGTAGAACAGGTCGCCGTCCTCGGTGCAAAGCCATTTTTCGGGGGACAATTCCTTCACGGTATACAGCGGGTACGTCGTCGAACCCGTTTTTATGGTCGCATAGCGGTCGCCCACGTCCATAGGCATCCAATCAAATCCGGCGTACGTATAGGAAATACCCGTCGCGGCGTCCACGTAGGCACCGCCCTTTTCGGTCACGGTGTGCGCACATCCGGACATGGTCAGCAGCACCGACGTAAGCAAAAGCAGTATTGCCGCAAAGCGCATCATAGGGCAGCGGCGGGAAAAGAGTCGTTTCATTGTATCGAAATACTTCCTCAATAGCCAAATTTACCGGACAGAGAATCGTCATCGTCAATCCATTCGGACACGTTGACCACGCGGAAATCCGTGGGCGTATCGCGCACAACGATTTTTTCAATACCGGCGTTAATGATTTGCTTTTTACACATCATACAGCTGCACGTGCCGGGGTACAGCGAACCGTCCTGCGGATTGAGACAGGCCATATACAGCGTGGCACCCAGCATTTGGTCGCGGGCTGCGGCAATAATTGCGTTTGCCTCTGCATGGACAGAACGGCAAAGCTCGTAACGCTCGCCGCGGGGGATGTTGAGATGTTCCCGCATACAAAACTGCAGGTCGGAACAGTTTTTACGGCCGCGGGGGGCACCGTTATATCCGGTGGAAATGATGCTGTCGTTTTTGACGATAATGGCACCGAATTTACGGCGCAGACAGGTACTGCGCTCGGCGACCGTGGCGGCAATGTCAAGGTAATAGTTCTCTTTCGATACGCGCTGATCCATCGTTTTCGTTCTCCTCGTTCGGTGGTTTATTATAAGGACAAAATTTGCGCCGTGCGCAATTCGTCTTCATCCAACGTCTTTTTCATTTCAACTGCGGTCTGCAGCGGAATGGCAACGATTTTTCCGCCCTGTACGGCAAGCACCTGCCCCGCATTTCCTTCGGCAATCAAATCCACGGCGCGCACACCCATCACGGATGCCGTCACACGGTCCTTGACCGTGGGAGAACCGCCGCGCTGCAAATACCCGAGAACGGAAACGGTCGGCTTAACGCCTAATTTGGAACGGATTTCTTCCGCCAGCATATTGCTGTCGGTTGCCCCCTCTGCCACGACTAACAGGTAGTGACGCTTGCCGCGGTCCCGCCATTTGCGAATCGGGTCTAACACGTCGCGGTCAACGTCAAGATTGACTTCCGGAACGATGCAGCCCTCGGCATCGCAGGCAATCGCAGTGTTCAAAGCAATATAGCCGGCATGTCGTCCCATGACTTCGATGATGCTGCAGCGTTCGTGGGAGAACGCCGTATCTTTAATTTTATCCATGCATTCGCGCACGGTATTGATGGCGGTATCAAAGCCGATGGTGTACTCGGTGCAGCCGATATCGTTATCAATCGTGCCGGGAATACCGATAATATTGACGCCGTACTCGGCAGTCAGTGCGCAGGCACCGCGGAAGGAACCGTCACCGCCGATGACAACCAGTGCGTCGATGCCGCGTTTTTGCAGCACCTCATACGCTTTTTGACGCCCCTCTGCTTTGGCAAACTCGGGGCAGCGGCTGGTGCGCAAAATCGTACCGCCGCGGCCGATAATATCCGACACGGAAATGGACGCCATTTCTTCCATGTCGTCGTTAATCAAACCCGTATATCCGTTAAAAATACCGTAAACGCGGTAGCCCTGCGCCAAACCGGCGCGCACAACGGCGCGCAATGCGGCATTCATACCGGGGGCATCGCCGCCGGACGTCAATACGGCAATCGTTTTCACATTTTTTGCTGTCATGAATTCCATCTCCTGTGCGAAAATTCGCATAAATATACAAAATATAGTATAACACAAGCGTATGCATTTGGCAAGTGCTTTCCCCGCCCCGAAAGACTGTTTTTATTGACAGTTATAGGCAGTTATGATACAATAAATCAATCAATTATCGTGGTACGGAGGATACCTATATGGCCTTCAAAGTGGGATTTGTTTCCCTCGGTTGTCCCAAAAATCAGCTGGACACCGAGGTCATGCTGCATGAAGTAGCGGAAGCCGGCTATCAAATCACCCCGGATGAAACCGAAGCAGACGTGATCATCATCAACACCTGCGCTTTTATCGAGAGTGCAAAAAAAGAATCCATCGACAATATCTTGGATATTGCGTGGTTAAAAAAACATAAAAAGCTGCGCGGCATTATCGTGACGGGATGCCTGTCGGAACGCTACCGCGAGGAAATCTTTAAAGAGATTCCCGAAGTGGATGCCGTATTAGGTGTCGGCAGTATTCATCACATCGTGGAAGCAGTCAATGCCGTTCTGACAAAAAAAGGGAAAAAGAGCGCGCGTTTCTTTTCCTGCGATCCCAACGACACCGTCAAACTGGGCGGCGACCGCATTTTAACCACACCCGAATACGCCGCCTATCTCAAGATAGCCGAAGGCTGCGACAACCGCTGCACCTATTGTGCCATTCCCGGCATTCGCGGCAAATTCCGTTCCCGCCCCATGGAAGATATCGTGGCGGAAGCCAAGGATATGGAATCGCTGGGTGTAAAAGAATTGACCATCGTTGCGCAGGATATCACCCGTTACGGGCAGGATTTGTACGGTTCCTATAAACTGGCGGAACTGCTGCACAAAATTACCGAAGCAACGTCCATTCCGTGGATTCGCCTGCTCTACTGCTACCCCGACAAAATCACCGACGAATTGGTTGCCGAAATCCGCGACAACCCCCGCATTTTGAAATACATTGACCTGCCGATGCAGCACATCAGCGACAGCGTGCTCAAACGCATGAACCGCCACGGCGGCTCGGCATTGATCCGTGAAACCGTACAGAAATTGCGCCGTGAGATTCCCGGCATCGTGATTCGTACGACGTTTATCACGGGTTTCCCCGGCGAAACGGACGAGGACTTCAACGAGCTGTGCGCATTTGTCAAGGAAAATCGCTTTGAACGCGTCGGCGTCTTCACCTACTCGCAGGAAGAAGATACGCCTGCCGCTGCCATGCCCGACCAAATTGACGAGCAGGTAAAGCAGGACCGTATGGACGTATTGATGCGCGAACAAATGGCCATCTCGGCAGAGCTGAACCGTGCCATGGTCGGCAAAACGATTACCGTCCTGTGCGAGGACTTCGACCCCGTGAGTGAGGCGCATTTCGGCCGCAGTGCAGCCGATGCCCCCGACATCGACGGCAAGATTTTCTTCCGTGCCAAACACCGCATTGCCCCCGGCACTTTCGTCCAAGTCCACGTGGATGAAATCGTGGATTACGACCTGTACGGAACAGCCGTTGTCGTGCCGGAAGCGTGACATAGACATAACAGAGGAAAACGTATGTCAAAAATGAATTTACCCAACAAGCTGACCATGCTGCGCATGGTGCTGATTCCCTTCTTTGTGGCAGTCTATTTGCTGCCCGAATCGGTGATTTCCGCCGCAGGTTCGTCCCTGATTGCCGCTGCTATTTTCATTGCGGCTTCCGTCACGGATACGTTGGACGGGAAAATAGCCCGCAAATACAACCTGATTACCGACTTCGGCAAACTGATGGACCCATTAGCCGATAAGTTTTTAGTTATGGCCGCGTTACTCGTCGTCATATACCGCATCGATACGCTTCGCCTTTCGTTCGTATTTTTAACGATGGTCATCATCTTCCGTGAATTGGCCGTTGCCACGGTACGTTCGCTGGTCGCCTCCAAAGGCGGCAAGGTTATGGCGGCCGCCATGCCGGGCAAAATCAAAACGGTGTGCCAAATGGTTTGCCTCGTCGCCGTATTGGTTGAACCGGCCTTATGGCAGCTTTGCGGTGCGGAAAAACTCGTCCGTGTGATGCCCCTGACCGGCATTTTCGCCGTTGCCACGTTGGTCATGACCGTTTGGTCCGGCATTGATTATTGCCGTTGCGCCGGACAATATATTGAGACAAAATAAACCCCACCGAAAAAAATCGGGTAGGAAGCACAGCCGCTTTCCTACCCGATTTTGTTATGTAAAACAATTATTTATACAGTTCTTCCGCAAGCGGCTTCGCGTCGGCAAAAAGTTCCGTGCCGGCACTGCGGCCGTAAACCAGTTTGCAAACCTGTACCATTTTGGCCGTTGAACACAGCATGGTCGGTGCGTCACCGATAAAGCCGTCGCGAATGGCACCGTAATACCGGAACGCCGGCTCCAGTTTGGGGAAATAGGCCGACACGTCAGGAATCCCCTTGGCAAATATTTCACGGCCGCGCTTCGTTACCACTGTACCGTCTTTCCGTTTCACCTGCAGCGCCACAGGTTCGTCGGTCATGCGGTTGGGCACCTGCAGCATTTCGTCCACGCAGTGCAAAAACGTATTTTTGTTGTGTCCGACGCCGATGAGCAAAATCCAGCCGTCCCGTTTATAGATTTCACCGTGGCAACTGTCGGGGGAAGTACACGACGCGATATTATCGTCCAGTGCTGCAAATGCGGCAGCATCCGGTTCAGGCCCGAACACCGCCATGGAATGCGAAGGATTCTCGGTGCGGTGCTTGGCAATGCGGGCCGCCACCGTCGGCAGCGTGCCGATACAGGTGTACGGCTGCGTCATATCCAGCGCAATCACGTCACCGCCGCAACGGTCCCACGTGTGCGTCGGAATGCAGAACAAACTGTTCTTGGCAGTGAAGTATTCCTCCAGCATGGCAATCAGTCCCTCTGCCCTGCCCTCGATGGGTCCCACGGCATGCAATGAGGTGTGTGCCATAACGACGGTATGGTCGGGAATGGCAAAAGCATCCAATTGGGAGAACAGTTTTTCCTTCGTCAGCATAATAATCCTTCTTTTATTTCACAAAGTCAAACTCGAAATCGTAAATAGAAACAGTGTCGCCGTCTTTACAGCCTTTTTCTTCCAGCATGGTGAACACGCCGGACGTCTGCAAAACGCGCTGGAAATAGTTCATGGATTCATAATCGTTCATGTTGACGCGGCCCATCAGATTGAAGAGCCACTCGCCTTCCACGTAGAAGGTATTGTTCTCGCGGCGAATCGTCGTCTCTTTTCCGGCGGAAACGGGCAGTTCCTCCTCGGTCCACTCGGTTTCAAACACCGTAACGGGCGGGAGCTGCTGCAATGCGGCATCGGTCATTTTAATCATTTCTTTGATGCCCTCACCGGTCACGGCGGAAACGTAAACCAGCTGCCAGCCGTTCTGTGCCACGTAGGTTTCAAAGGGTTCCAGGTCGGTCAGTTCACGTACCAGCATATCGGCCTTATTGGCGACGATAATCTGCGGGAGTCCCGCCAGTTTTTCACTGTAACGGGACAGCTCCGTATTGATGGCGTCGATATCCATAATCGGGTCGCGTTCCTCCAGGGAGGCGATATCCACGACGTGCAAAAGCAATCTGCAGCGCTCGATATGGCGCAGGAAATCGTGACCGAGACCGGCACCGTCGGCAGCCCCTTCAATCAATCCGGGAATATCGGCGGCAACGAAACCGCGCCCCGTACCGGTGCTGACGACGCCGAGGTTGGGCGTCAGCGTTGTGAAATGATATTCCGCAATCTTGGGCTTGGCCGCACTGATTTTTGCAAGCAATGAGGATTTACCCACACTGGGGAAACCGATCAGGCCCACGTCGGCAATCAATTTGAGTTCCAGCGTCACTTCACGCTCTTCCCCGCGCGTACCGCTCTTGGCAAACATCGGCACCTGACGTGTCGGCGTGGAGAAATGACGGTTCCCCCAGCCGCCGCGTCCGCCGTGGCAGGCGATGAAATCGGCACCGTCGTTTTCGGACATATCGTGAATGAGTTTACCGCTGGCCGCATCGCGAATCAGCGTTCCCTCGGGCACGGGGATAATCAAATCGTCCGCCGTGGCGCCGTGGAACTTGGCACCGCTGCCGTCCCCGCCGTTCGCGGCCTGGAACTTATGTTTATACCGGAACGCCAGCAGCGTGTTTGTCCCCTTATCCACACGGAACACAACGTTGCCGCCGTGTCCGCCGTCACCGCCGTCCGGGCCGCCGGCAGCTACGTATTTTTCACGGCGAAACGAAACGGCACCGTTGCCGCCGTTCCCCGCGATGATGGTTATTCTTGCTTCATCAACGAAAATCATATAGTTTCACGCTCCTTGCGGTCAATCAAATTCACGGATATGCTCCCGCACGTACTGCAGCATACGTTCGCCGATGGCGTCCCGATGCTCCACCATGTAGGTGCGGAATGCGTCGTATTTCTTTTGTTCGGTATACAGCGCCACGCCCCGCTGCAGCCGGCGCACCAAATCCTCATCTTCCCCCGCCATCACCGCGGCAACGGCGTCGGCCATAGGCTTTCCGCAGGAAAGGAAAGACGACCACTGCAGTTCGTTATCCGCACCGGCAATATTGTACAACAAAACCCAAACGAATAACGGGCGCATCACGGCCGGCACTTTGGAACGGGGAGAAGTGTCCAAAACAGCCTCGATATTGAGTTTTTTGCGTTTGGCAAAAAAGGTTAAGATGACCGTCATCCGTTTGACAACGTCGTCCACGGTCAATTCATCCGCCGAAACGTCGACGTCCTTTTCCTGATTGTACAGGAAAATATTATGATGGACGCCCGGGTCCGGCACACCGGATTTTTTTAAAAAAGCAGCACTGCGGCCGGTCACCTGACGCCACAACACAATCATGACCACGGCAAACGTGACGATACAGGCAGACAGGACCAGCAGGAATATTTTAACGGAATAATACTGCGTCTTGAGCATTGCCAGGGCAATCAGCGCTCCCGCCGTCACCAGCAGAAGAATCGCCGGTCCCAACAACGTCCAAAATGCACGCGCATCTGCACGGCGGTCTTTTGTAAACGGCATACCGACGTTCCTCCTTTCAAAACGGGGTATTGGGGGCGGTAATCAGTGATCGGTGACCGGTAATCGGTAATCGGTAATCGGTGGTCGGTGATCAGTTATCCTCGCCCTTCATTTTGATGATCATTTTAATCGGTGTCCCGCGGAAGCCAAAGGTCGTCCGCAGGCAGTTTTCAATATAGCGCTGGTAGGAAAAATGGAACAGCTCGATGCTGTTGCAGAACAACACGAACGTGGGCGGTGCCACAGACGTCTGCGTCATGTAGTAAATCTTCAGGCGTCTGCCCTTATCCGTCGGCGGCTGGGTACGCATGGTGGCTTCTGCCAGTACGTCGTTGAGCATACCGGTGGAAATGCGGGTGCGCGACTGGTTGAAGACGTAATCAATCTGTTCGTACAGGGAAGACACGCGCTGGCCCGTTTTGGCGGAGATATAAATCACGGGCGCGTAGGGCATAAAAGACAGTGCCGTCGCGATTTTTTCATTAAACGTATTGACCGTCGAGTTATCCTTTTCAATCAAATCCCATTTGTTGACAACGATAATCGAGGCCTTGCCTGCATCGTGCGCAATGCCGGCAATTTTGACGTCCTGCTCGGTAATACCCTCCTGGGCGTCAATGAGAACGAGGCAGACGTCGGCGCGTTCCACGGCCATGTGGGCGCGCAAAACACTGTATTTTTCAATGGGATCTTTCACCTGCGACTGACGGCGCAAACCTGCCGTATCAATAAAGCAGAAGCGGCCGGTTTCGTTCGTGACGTAGGTATCCACGGCGTCACGCGTGGTGCCGGCAATCGGGGATACGATTTGACGCTCGGCGCCGACGAAACGGTTGACCAAAGACGATTTACCGGCATTGGGCTTGCCGATGACGGCCACCTTGATCACGTCTTCCTCTTCTTCGGTCTTTTCCAACGCGGGAAAAGCAGCGACAACCGCATCCAGCAAATCGCCCGTACCGGTACCGTGTACCGAGGAAACGGGCACGGGATCGGCATCAAATCCGAGCTCATAGAATTCGTAAAATTCAGGCGGCAGGTCGCCCACCTTGTCGCATTTGTTGATACAGGGCACCACGTATTTGCCGCTCTTTTTGAGCATAACCGCGATATCGCGGTCGTCGGCCGTGGGACCCGTATGCACGTCACAAACGAAAATGATAACGTCGGCCGTTTCAATGGCAAGCTGCGCCTGCCGTTTCATCTGCGCCAAAATCATATCATCGGTTTTGGGTTCGATACCGCCGGTATCGATGATTTCAAAATCAACGCCGTTCCACGAGGTATCGGCATAAATACGGTCACGCGTCACACCGGGCGTATCTTCCACAATGGAACGACGCTCCCCGATAATTTTATTAAACAAGGTGCTTTTGCCGACGTTCGGGCGACCGACGACGGCTGCAATCGGTTTATTCATACGTTAAAACTCCTAACTTCATTATCCTTCGATATCGAGAAAGGCATCCAGCAGCTCGGCACCCGCGTTTTCAACAGGGACAATCGGCACACCGCCGAGCTGTTCCGACAGCCATGCGGGGGAACGGTCGTCCAAAAAGACGTCGCGGTCGGCGCGCAATGCCTGCGCCGTAATAAGGACCGCATCACCGAGATCACGGCCGGCGAGCTGCTCGGCCAAATCCGCGGCCGTTAAAAGACCGGACACCGTAATGGTTTCACCGAAATAGTGATTGATGACGGTGACGACTTCCACCTGCAAGCCGGGTATCACTCCCATAGCGCGCTTGGCCAGTCGCTCCATCAGCGCAGAAGACGCGACACCGGTTGCCACCGTCACTTTTCGTGGACTTGCCGACACGGGGCAATCGCACGACAATGCATCCTCAAACTCAACTTCAAGCGAGGTCAGCATACCGACGCCGTTTTCAATTTGCGGATAGTCCTCGTAATAGTCTTCACCGGGCAGGGGCAATTCAGCCTTGACGTAAAACTCGTCGGCACAGAAGAACAGCCGCGTGCCGTATTTTTGCATACATTCGTCGCCGAAATCGTTGACCTGTTTGATAACGGCGGCACATTCCTCTTTGGTAAAGAGTTCCAGGGGATACAGCGTGTCGCGGTATTTCGTCAGGCCGACGGGAACAATGGAGACACTGGACAGTGCCGGCATATACGCCGTCAGGTCGCGCATGGTTCTGTCCAGTTCGGCGCCGTCATTGAGTCCGCGGCACAGCACAATCTGCCCGCAAATCGTAATACCCGCATCTGCGAGGCGCTTTAAATAGGACAGCACTTCTCCGGCGTGTTTATTGCGCATCATTTTGACACGGAGTTCCGGGTTGGTGGTATGCACCGACACGTTAACGGGCGACAAATGCATGGTAATAATTCTGTCGATATCCGCCGGCGTCATATTGGTCAGCGTCACGTAATTGCCGTGCAGGAAAGACAGGCGGGAATCGTCGTCTTTAAAATACAGCGACTGCCGCATACCGCCCGGCAGCTGATCGATAAAACAGAAAACGCAACGGTTTTCGCAGGAATGCTTTTTGTCCATCAGCGGTGTGGCAAAGTCAAGTCCCAAATCGTCGTATTCCTGCTTATGCACCGAAACGTCGAAATCCGCGCCGTCACGGCGTATTTTGACAGCCAGCGTTTTTTCCGTCATATAAAAACGGTAATCCAACACGTCGCTGATTTCGTGATTGTTCAGTGAAACCAGTACGTCACCCGCAACGATGCCGGCACGCGCCGCGATGCTGTGCGGCAGTACGTCGGTAATCTCAACCATAGCGTTTTCCTCCTTTTTGCCCATAATCAGCCATTATATTCTATTATTATACCATAAAAGCGGTAAAAAACAAGGGGAAATACGTTGCACCGATGAATTTGGCAATTTACAAAAAAGAATGCGGGTGGTATAATGAATACAAAGAAAGCCGTCGGATGACTCATTTTTCGACGATGCAACACGGAGGCAATCCCCTATGATCGATTTATTGGACCTGCATAAAAAATTCATTTTGACGCATTTGAAAGAGGGCGACGTTGCCGTCGATTACACCATGGGCAACGGGCACGACACGGAGTTCCTGTCGAGGACCGTGGGACAGACCGGCCACGTCTATGCATTCGATATTCAGGCGCAGGCAGTCGAGTCAACAAGGCAGCATTTGATGGACGTCGGATGCCCCGAGAACTATACGCTGGTGCATGCATCGCATCACCTTGTCAAAGACTACGTGCGCGTACCGGTAAAGGCAGGTATGTTTAATTTGGGATGGCTGCCGGGCGGCGACAAGTCCATCACGACGCTGCGTGAAACAACGATGCCGGCCATTCAAGCCGCCATTGAATTGATGGACAGGGACGCCATTGTCAACATCGCCGTGTACCCGGGACACGCTGAAGGTGACGCCGAGGGCAAGATGATTTGCGACTATTTGTCCACGGTTTCCCGCTACAAGATCTGCTGCACCAAGGTGCAGATTCTGAACTCCCCCACGTCCCCCTATTTCATCGTAGTGGAGACCAAACCATGAAGAAAATACAGCGCTTCTTCCCTGTTTTTTTCGTGTGCCTGCTGTTTGTACTTTGCTTATGTTTATGTGCCTGTCACACCGAGCCGGACGTTGACACGCCGGCGACACAAACCGATACCGACGGAGAAGTAACCGTGAGAACTTTCACCTACAAGACGCAACTGACGCCTGAAGAACGCGTTGCGATTGCCGCGAATGACGAGGCGTACTTGATCCTTGTCAACAAGCAAAACAAAATCGGTGCCGACTACGTCCCCCTTGACCTTGTGACACTCGACACGGCAATGACCAACGGCGGGAAAGAAATTGATTTGAACGGCACCGCTGCCGCGGCACTTTGCGCCATGCTGCGTGAGATGAAAGCCGACGGCATCGACAACGTCTGCGTCACTTCCGGGTACCGCTCTTACACCTATCAAAATTGGCTGTTTGAATACTATATTACCAACGAAACGGCTGCCCACCCCGGTTGGACACGGGAACAGGCGCAGGAATTGGTACTGACCTACAGCGCGCAGCCAGGGACCAGTGAACATCACACGGGACTTTGCGTTGACCTGTGGGTTGACGGTATGAAGGAATTGGAAAACTACGGGAGCGAAGGTGATTTCACAAACGACGTCGGTTTTGCGGAAACGGAAGCCTATCGCTGGCTGCAAAAAAACGCTGCCCGTTTCGGCTTTATACTGCGTTACCCTTACGGCCGGGAAGACGTAACGGGGTACGCCTACGAATCCTGGCACTGGCGCTTTGTCGGCCGTGACGCTGCCTGCGATATTGCCGAGTACAGCATCACGTTGGAAGAGTATTTGCGTGACAGAGAGTAATCATTGGGAGCTTGGCACCGGTGTCTTATATCCGACGTCTTATTCCCTTCTGTCCGACGTTTTGTGTTTATGAACGAGCCGAGTCACACGGGTAAACGATAAGCGTTTACCACTGCATTTAATCATAAAAACAGGACGATGCGAAACGACGCATCGTCCTGTTTTTTGTGTAATTTATGCTCCATATGGATGGCGTATATAATACCGACTGTTCAAACGCCGCGCTCAAATTCAACCGTTTTCAACGGCTTCCTCCGGCTCGTCGTCCTGCTGCTGCGCCTTGCCTTCCATTTGTTTGGCAACCATCATATCTTTCACCTTCATGAGTCGCGTCGTATTGCCGCGCTCGTTTTCGTCGAGTTTCATTTTGATACTCTTGATGGTTTCCAAATACTGCGGCATCATGATATATTCCAAGGCGTTGACGCGGCGGCGGGTCTTCTCGATTTCTTCAGCCAGCAGCTGTGCCGTTTTTTCAAGCTCGGCCAGACGAACCAAATCCCCCAGCATGTCGTTCATGCGGGCAAGGGACGCGTCCAATTCGCCGCTGGTAAATGCCAGACCGTAGTTATAGCTGTCGGCACCGCCTTCGGCACGAACGTCCAATTGGAACTCCGGGCAAATGACGCTCATTTTATTGACGTAGGAAACGTTAATCGCACCCTCTTTTTTGGGGCAAATCAAGGCTTCCTGCATCATCTTGGGTCCGGTCACGGCAGCCGCAACGCTGAAACTGCGATAGACGTCGGCAAGAGACGCTTCCACACGGGTGCGCAAATCCTTGTCCTCACGGACAACGTCCAAAAACTGCTTCATTAACTCGTCACGCTTGTCTTTGAGCAATTTATGGCCGCGGCGCGCCGTTGCGTAGCGTCCCTGTATTTTTTTCAGTTCCATCCGCGTGGGATTGACTCTGATTTCAGCCATGCGCTTTTACTCCTTACAATATCGGTGGGAAAACGGAAATAAACCGTAAACGGTTATGCGTTTTCACGCGGCCAATATTTGTCCAAAATCTCGGGTTTGATACGCTTCATTTCACTGCGGGGCAGGATATGTAACAGTTCCCAACCGAGATCGAGCGTTTGCTCGATGGAACGGTTTTCGTCAAAGCCCTGATTGATGTATTTGTTTTCGAATTCATCGGCAAACTTTGCGTATAAGCGGTCAAGCGGCGTCAGCGCAGCTTCACCCAAAACGACCATCAGTTCTTTTGCTTCACAGCCGCGTGCGTAGGCAGCAAAGATTTGGTTCAACGTACCGGAATGGTCCTCACGCGTTTTCCCCGCACCGATACCTTTATCCTTCAAACGGGACAGGGACGGCAGTACGTCAACCGGCGGCATATATCCTTTACGGTACATTTCACGGGACAAAATAATCTGCCCCTCGGTGATATAACCGGTCAAGTCGGGGATGGGGTGCGTTTTATCGTCTTCCGGCATGGACAAAATCGGAATCATGGTAATGGAACCCTCGGACCCGATTTTACGGCCGGCACGCTCGTACATGGTTGCCAAGTCGGTGTACAGGTATCCGGGATAACCGCGACGGCCGGGCACTTCTTTACGTGCGGCGGAAACCTCACGCAATGCCTCGGCATAGTTCGTGATATCGGTGATGATAACCAGCACGTGCATGTCGCAGTCAAATGCCAAATACTCGGCAGCCGTCAATGCCATACGCGGCGTGGAAATACGCTCGATAGCGGCATCGGACGCCAAGTTGATAAACAACACGGTTCTGTCAATGGCACCGGTGCGTTTGAAGTCGGAAATAAAGAAATCAGCCTCTTCATAGGTGATACCGACAGCCGCGAAAACAACGGCAAACTTGGAATCGGAATTGAGTACCTTTGCCTGACGGGCAATCTGTGCGGCAAGATTGGCATGGGGCAGACCGGAACCCGAGAAAATCGGCAGTTTCTGGCCGCGGACCAGGGTATTCAAACCGTCAATGGTGGAGACACCCGTCTGAATAAATTCATCCGGATACATACGGGCGGCGGGGTTAATCGGCGTACCGTTGATATCCAGCGTTTTTTCGGGAACGAGTTTGGCGCCGCCGTCAATCGGCTCGCCCATACCGTTAAAGACACGGCCCAACATATTACGGGAAACGGGCAGTTCAACGCCGTGACCGGTAAAACGCACCTTACTGCTGGCCAGATTTAACCCGGCTGCAGATTCAAACAGCTGCACCAGAACGTTGCGGCCGTTGACTTCGAGAACACGGCAGCGGCGTACTTCGCCGTTCGGCAGTTCGATTTCACCCAGTTCGTCGTACTTAACACCGTCGACACCGCGCACCAGCATCAGAGGACCGGCAACTTCTTCAATCGTTCTGTATTCGCGAATCATTGCGTTCTCCTCCTTAATTCTGTGCTGCGGCGGCCGTCAACTGAGCCAGCGCATCACTGATTTCATTATCGATGGCCGCGTAAGCTGCCGCATATTCGGCAAACGGTACGGACTTGGCACGACCGATCTTTTCGCGCACGTCCAGGTCGGCAACGGCCTGTACGTCAGCGCCTGCCTCCAGGGCGCGGCGGCCTTTATCTTCATAAGAGAAAATCAATTTAAGCAGAGCGTTCTGCTTTTCAAGTTCCGTGTAGGCGTCGGTATCCACGAACGCGTTCTGCTGCAAAAAGTCCTCGCGAATGGAGCGGGCAACTTCCAACGTCATACGGTCGGACGGTGACAGCGCGTCCACACCGACCAGTTTTACGATTTCGTCCAAATTGGCTTCAATCTGCAGCGTCTTCATGGCGCGGTTGGTCAGTGCCATCCAGTCGCGGCTTACCTTATCCTCAAACCAGCCGGACAATCTGTCACGGTACAGGGAGTAAGAGTTGAGCCAGTTGATGGCCGGGAAGTGACGTTTGTACGCCAGGGAGGCGTCCAAACCCCAGAACACTTTGACGATACGCAGCGTCGCCTGGGTAACGGGCTCGGAAATATCACCGCCCTGCGGCGATACGGCACCGATGGCGGACAGGGCGCCCTGACGGCCGTCGGAACCAAGGCAAACGACTTTACCGGCACGTTCGTAGAACTGTGCCAAACGGGACGTCAAATAGGCGGGGTAACCTTCCTCACCGGGCATTTCTTCCAATCGGCCGGACATTTCACGCAAAGCCTCGGCCCAACGGGACGTGGAGTCGGCAATAACGGCGACGGAATAGCCCATATCACGGAAATATTCGGCAATGGTGATACCGGTATATACGGACGCTTCACGCGCGGCAACCGGCATATCGGACGTATTGGCAATTAAAACGGTTCGTTCCATCAAGGACTTGCCCGTATGGGGGTCGACCAGTTCGGGGAACTCACGCAAAACGTCGGTCATTTCGTTACCGCGTTCGCCGCAGCCGATGTAAACGACCAGGTCCACGTCACTCCATTTTGCCAACTGATGCTGCACGACGGTTTTACCGGATCCGAAAGGACCGGGCACGCAGGCCGTACCGCCCTTGGCAATCGGGAACAGCGAGTCGATGACACGCTGGCCGGTAATCATGGGTTCAACGGGCGGCAGTTTTTCACGATACGGACGCGCGACACGTACCGGCCATTTCTGTACCAGCATCAAATCCTCGACCGTACCGTCTTCCAGTTCCAACTGACCGACACGCTCGGTAACCTTATAGTCACCGGACGCAATGGAAATAACAGTCCCCTTTTTCTTGGGGGCAATCATAATCTTATGCAGAATGACGTCGGATTCCTGCACGGTACCGATGACGTCACCGCCCGACACTTTGGCACCGGGTTGAACCGTTGCGTCGAAATGCCAGACTTTTTCACGGGAAAGCGCCGGCTCGTCAATACCGCGGACGAGATTGGCGCCGTATTTTTCAAAAATAGATTCCAGGGGACGCTGAATACCGTCGTAAATACCGCGGAGCATGCCGGGGCCGAGTTCAACGGACAACGGTGCCCCGGTCGAAACGACCTCGTCACCGCGGCCGATGCCGGCGGTTTCCTCGTAAACCTGGATAGACGCGCGGTCCCCGTGCATTTCGATGATTTCACCGATCAGACGGTTTTTACCGACGCGCACCACGTCGAACATATTGGCTTCACGCATACCCTCGGCAATGACCAGCGGGCCGGAAACCTTGACAATCTTTCCTTCAACCATTTTATAAACTCACCTTTCACAATTCAATCGGGGAGTGTGCCGCAATGCGGCTGACTTAATCTTTGAACAGGATATCGGCGCCGACAGCACGTTCCACGGCGTCGCGCACAGCCGCCATGCCGTACCCGGTACCGCCGGTACTGCCCGGCAGGGAAACGATGGCAGGCAGGGGTCTGTCCTTATATTTGGCAATATCCTCTTCCATTTTCGACGCATAATTTTCCGTCACGAAAATGACTGCGTATTCATCACTTTTAACCAACGTGTGCAGCGAAGCGGCGGCTTCGGCCTCGTTTTCGACTTCATGCACCGAAAAACCGAGGGCCATAAACCCAAGCACGCTGTCACGGTCACCGATGATACCGACTTTATACATAACTCAAGCGCATCCTTTCACGAACGTCTGCAGGCGAAAGCCCGGCGTCCTTTCCGGACAGGAGAATCCGCAAATTGCGGACAAGATACTCGTTGGCAAGCAGATAACCGAAAATGACGTCCTGACCGAAAGGAACGTAGCGTGTCTTTTGCACACGTTCCATCAGGTAATTGTCGGCTTTGCGTTCAATGACGGCAGGGGAAGAATCCCGCAGCACGGCAAGTGACGCATAGGGAGAACGCTGCACAACGTCCCACAATGCCTCTTCTCCGGCGTCGTATGCGGTTTCCCACACGTCGGTCCCCATCGTTCCGCCTGCCAATAAGGAGGCTTGCAGCTGGGCCTTTCCCGCTTCGGCAACGTGCATACGCAAAAGACGCAGACACATTTGCAAATTGGTCAAATCAATCTTTGCACCGACGTACCATACGGCAAGCGGGCAGGCACTTTTCGACGCGGCGTCCGCCATATCGGCAAAGCAGGCTTTATCCAAAAGCATATCGATGACCTGCGGGTTCCCCGTTGCCGCATATTGCGTAACGGCTTCGGTAAATGCGGCGGCCATGTGCGGCGGCAGCAATGCGGCGATTTCTTCATTGGTGCCGTTCAAAGCATCCGGCGCAATCAACCCGTTGGAAAACAGCATGGACGCGGGGCTGACCTTACGTGCCCGGCATTTGATGACAGCCTTGACGTTGTTGCAGTCGTACGGGAGGCGGATGACGGCGGGGAGCCGCTCGTCAGCACCGGCCTCGCGCACTTCGGCGCAGGCTTTATCCGAAACGGAAAGCAAAAGGGCTTCCCTGTCGATTTTACCGTCGGCACCGGGTGCCGCGTTAAAACCGTATTCCGCCAGTGCCGACAGCACGGCAGCGGATGACGGGAGTTCCGTCAGTCTGTCCAAAACGTCCTGTCCGGGCAGTCGTGCCTCCAGTGCGCGTACGCGTGCACCGGCATACATAAACTCATATTCATTTTCGGCGATACGGCGTTTTTCATTCGCCATGATTTCCTCACCTCCGTGAACTATCAAAAACAAATAACTTATTGTTCAAACAACGTTTTTTCAATTTCAGGTTCAAGACCTGCGCGGATTTGCGAGAAAATCATCGTAAACGAACAATTGATTTCAACTTCACCGCAACGGAGAACCAATCCGCCGTCAATCGGCAGCGTTTCCTGTGCCACGGAAAGCCGCGGCAGCATTTCCCCAATGGGTTTGCCGATAACGGTACGGCGCAAATCATCCGTCAGCGCGGTTCCGAAGCGTTTTTTATCATTTTCATTCAAAAGGACTTCCAAAGCGGGCGCCACGGCATCCTCATATCCCAACGACAACGCCGTTTTTTCGGTTTCCAGCTGTTCCGCCAGGGCCGTGCGCAGGAGTGCCAGCAGCAGTTCCTCGTAATCATCGTCCGACATGGCGCGTAATTCGCGCAGCGTGCGGCGGAATACCTCGTCCATCAATTCACCGCGTGCCTCCAGCACCACGTTCCGGCGCAGATTTTCAGCGGCGGATTCGGTGCGGGCCAGCAAGTCGTGTACTTCTTTCGTGGCACGGTCGTTCCCCTCACGTTTGACGGCTTCAATACGGGCGGCGTAATCGGCGGTAATTTTATCGGCTTCGGCCTGTGCGGCGGCTATCGTCGAGTCGGCGTCGGCCTGTGCGTCTGCCAGGATTTTGTCCTTGATTTTATCAAGTCCCGTCATCATATTAAGCAAACAGAACCATCAACAGGGAGATCAGCAATGCAAAAATAGCGTAGGTTTCAACCAGAGCGGCAGACGTAATGGCTTTACCGACTTCGTTGGGCTGCTTTGCGAGCAGGCTGACACCGGAAGCGGCAACGCGTGCCTGACGGACAGCGGAGAAATAACCGACGATGGTAATGGGCAGAGCGGCAAGCAGGAAGTAAACGCCGTCGGCAATGGCAAGCGTAGATACGTTGCGGCTGATAACGCCCATCTTAAACAAAATCAGGAATCCGGTAATCAAACCGTAAATACCCTGGGTACCCGGAAGAGCCTGCAGAATAATCGTTTTACCGAATTTGGAAGGGTCATCGGACAGCAATCCGGAAGAAGCTTCACCGACAAGACCTACGCCGCGTGCGGAACCCAGACCGGGGAAAATGGTGGCCAGGGCTACGCCCAGGAATGCCAAATTGTTACCGTTGAGAAGTGCTGCAAAAAATTCTTTCATGACAGAGTCTCCTTAATATTTTTTATTTTTTAAACGAGATTGGATTCATTTTCGTCTTCCGTATATTTTTCACTCGGCAGCGCTGCGGCAAACGGCTTACCGCCGTCCTCATAGAACTTGCCGAAGAATTCAATATACTGCAGACGGGACGTATGAACGAACGTGCCCAGCACGTTGAGCGCCAAATTTAACAGGTGTCCGAAAATACCGACGACAACCAGCAGGATAAAACCGGGAACCGTGGCACCGCCGATGGTCGCCAAAATGTTGACAACCTGCGCTACAACGCCTGCGGCAAGTCCCAATGCCAAGATTCTGGAATAGGACAGCAAATCCGAAGCATAGCTGACCAGATCGTACAGTCCGAGCAAACCTTTGGCAAATTTCATAACGATATTCTTTTCATTTCGTCCGTGCGTCAATACAATCAGAACGACACCGGCTGCCAACACGTACCAGCCGAGTCCCAATGCCATACAGCCGATACCGGCAAACAATATCCAATAAAACAGGATATCGCAGATGGCGTCCCATACCTGACCGTCGCGGCACAAAATGTAGAATTTGACCGCCATACCGCCGATTAAATGAACGGCACCGATGGCAAGCGATACAATCAAAAACTCCATCGGACTGCCGACGGGATCCATAAAGATGGCCAGCGTCGGGGAATCCGTACGAATGAGGGCCAGATTCGGCAAATCCGCTTCGGCAATGCCCATCATGTTGCGCATAACGGCCAGCGGCAGGTCACCGAAATAAGCGCCGAACAGCACGCCCATGATGACACAGGAAATACCGCAATAGCCGAACATCATCAGCATGTTGTGCAGTCCCGCCTTTTTACCGACCAGCTTCGCGCCGATAAAGCCGCCGAGCACCAGTAACAAACCGTAACCGACGTCGGCAAACATAATACCGAAAATCACGAAGTAGAATAAACTCATCACAAACGTGGGGTCGAATCGGCCGTACTGCGGATAGGCATACATGCCGATAACCCACTCGAACGTCTTCGAGAACTTGTTATTTTTCAAAAGAATCGGCGCTTCCTCCCCGTCTGCCGGATCGTCAAACGAGTATGCGCAATCCATATAGTTTAACATTTCGGCAACGGTATCGGCACGCGGTGTCGGCACCCAGCCGGTCAACTGCACACAATAATCCGTCGTTTCCAGTTTGGCCTGCTGCCGTAATGCCGTCAATGCCGTAGCCTCGGTGTCGTAAAGGATCTCCAGCTCGTCCAACCGCTCCGCATACGTGCGAAGCGCCGTTATCAAACGCGCTTCTTCCCCTTCCAGGCAATCCAGCCTTTCGCGCAGGCGCTGCAGCTCGACCGCAGGCGCATCGGCAAACTCATTCAGGTTTGCCCGCACGAATCCGACGCGGTTCATCAGCATTCGAATGCGCTCGGCGCCCTCTTTCGGCATCAATACAAACAAATAGTAGTTTGCCTTGTCCGTACCGAGCAGTTCGGGCTCGGCACCGGCCTGTTCAAATTCATTTTCCAACTGACTGTACGGCATGGAAGAAGGTACGGACCCCAGCACCGTTTCGGTACAGCGTGTCGCCGTATCCGACAGGGGCAGGTCGTACGCCGTCCATGGTTCCAGCGTCTGTTGTTTCTCACGGTTCCGTTCCGCCTCCGTGCGGCACGCTGCCAACTCATCCCGCGTACGTAACGTTTCATCACGAAGCCGCAGAGCCGCTGCATATGCAACGCCGGTGTCACCGCACGTTAAATCGGCACTGTGCTTCTTTTTGAAAAACGATTTCGGACGGGAGGAATAGGGCGTCAGCAGTTTGACGGCTTCACCGGTCAGCAGCAGCGACTTTTCACGGGCGGCGCAGTCGACCTCGACGTCGGCGCTCCCGACAGCCCTGCTCTGCCGATCCTGCGTGATTTCCACGCAGCGCAGTTTCATCAAACGCCGCACCAATTTGTCGGCGTCACCGTGGGTACAAAGGACTGTCAGTTTTTTCATCGGTATTACTGACATTTTTCCAAAATCCCCCGAATCACAATTTTGGCAGCGGCCTTCATGCGCAGTTCGGCGGCTTCAGCCTGTGAAGCACCCTCCTGCTTTCCGCTTTTTTCAGCATTTTGTAAGGTAATTTGGGCCTGTTTTTCTGCCGTTTCCATTTTCCATGCGGCATTCTTACGAACTTCAGCGTCTGCCGCCGCCAGGTCGGCTTTGCCCTTTCTGTCGGCTTCCGCTGTCAATTCACGCGCCTTTTCCTGTGCAGCAGCACGGATTTGCGCCGCCTGCTCTTCTACAGCGCGAACGGCGTCCAGCATTTCTTTTGCCATAGACTCACCAACTTTCCTAAGTTTATTCGTTTTTTGACCATAGGATGGTTGAAAAATAAACTGTACTCATTATACCATAAAATATATATAATAGCAATAAAGTTTTTGTCTATTTTCCACTAAAAAAAGCCGGTATCAAAACCGGCTTTTGCCAATTGTTATAATTTGCCGAAACGGTCGTCCAGAAAACGAACGAACGCCTCGAACATACGGTCGTTCCGCTTACATCCGCCGTTCTCGCTGTATCCGTGCCAGGCAACGCCGGCGGGACGAAGTACGGAATAGGCAATGCCCTGCCCGTTGGCGCCTGTTTTGAGCCAGACGTCCGTGTCGCGGAAGCGCGTGGTGGCAAAATCGTTTTCCCGCATGGCGGCAAGATATTGAGCCGACAGATACGTGCGGCCTTCATACGTACCTCCCAATGCGCACACGTAGGCAAATTTCGCCATATCGGCGGCCGTTGCATAGAGGCCGTCGCCGCCGACGGGTGTCCCGTCCGGCGTTTTGCTCATGCCCCATTGTCCCCAGCCGATCGGGTTGGCAATCTTGCGGCGCAGATACGTCTCGGCATTCAAACCGCCGGCGCGTTCGATGACGCGGCACAGCAAATAATACGCCATATCGGAATAGCGGTAGGTGCTGCCCGGTTCATGCTGCAGCGGCAATGAAAACAACGCCCGCAAAAAATCCCCGCCGTACGCAGCGCGAATCATGCCGTAACTGTTGTCATCGTCCACACTGAACGGGATGATTTCCAGTCCCGTTTTGTGCTGCATCGTTTGGGCAACCGTGACATAGTCCCAACGTGCGTCCATATTCCCGGGGAGTTCGTCTTTTGCAAAAAAGGACGTCACCTTATCGCCAAGCGACAGTTTCCCCTCGTCAGCAAGCATACCGATCATGGCAGCCACGAAAAATTTCGTTGCGGAGTGGCAGTTATTATGGTCGTTGCCGTTGGGCAATTTGATGGCTTCAACACCCGACGCAGTCACGACGGCCGCGTCGAACATCGGGTCTGTTTCGGCACGTACCGCATCAAAAAATACGTTTCTCATTGATTATCTTTTCCTTATATTTGAATAATCAATTGTAAAACTGCGTTTTCTTCGACGGCAAAGTTGCCGAAAAAACGAATTTATCGATAAACTTCAGATTTTACAATTGACTATTATATTTGAATTATCGTTGTTACAAGTACCGAGAAAAGTATACGGAACGGCTGCAGTTTGCTGCGTGCCGTCGTTTTTCTTTTCCGCGCCCGGCATATGCCTTTGCTCATTCGTCTTTGCTTTCCGCCAACGTTGCGAACGGCTCGCGGCAGGCAGTCAGGCAGGCTTTCAAATCATCCGAAAAAGCACCGCACTGATCCGTAACAATCATACGCAGCGCTGTCTCACAGGAATAGGCCTTTTTATACGGACGGTCACTTGTCAGGGCGTCAAAGCAATCCACGATGGAGACGATTTGCACGCCGATCGGAATCTCATCGCCCTTCAGGCCCATCGGATACCCGCGCCCGTCGTACTTTTCATGATGATACAAACAAATCTCGCGGCAATACTTTTTATATTCCGGGCCGATGGTGTCGGGAAGTTTATCAATCATTTGCGCACCCAGCGTCGTGTGCGATTTGATAATTTCAAACTCTTCCGGCGTCAGTTTCCCGGGCTTTTGCAATATGTTATCGGGAATGGCGATTTTGCCGATATCGTGCAGGATGCAGGCCTGCGTGATTTTTTCTATCTGTTCCCCGTCGATACCATAACCGGGACAGCGCTCGGCAACCTTGCGCGCCAAAATTTCGGTATACGCCTTGAGACGTTTGACGTGCGAGCCGCTGACGGCATCGCGCTCTTCAATCAAATCGGCCGTAAATTCAATGATGTCGCGGCCGAACGTTTCGAGTTCCTTATTTTGTTTTTCCAGGAACGCATTGTTTTCTTTGGCCAACGCGGTAAACCGACCGGCAAACTTGACCAAGAGAAAAATGACGGAAAACGCAACGGTCAACGCCACGACGCGCATACTCAGGTTGTTCACAAAATCCGCGTCTTTCACAGGCAGCAGTTTATCCCCCATAACCATCCAGGATACGGCTATGGACACCGAAATACCCAAAATTTCCATCAGCACCGCACGCGCATGGAACAAAAATGCCGTCAGCAGAACAAACATAGGGGCATATCCCCAAAATTCACGTGACGGGAAAATATACGTCACCAGATTCCATTGGACCAAAATAACGGCGGCAAGTATATATTCCATCGTTTTCAGACGCCGTTCGTTCACCTTACCGCTGTCGACGATAGCCATCCGTTTCAAAACGTGCGCCACGCCGAAATAAGCCAGGCAAACCGCGTCAAACAACAAAAGCATCGGCAGACTGACGTCCGGATATAAGCCTGCCAGCGTTGTCACGGTAAACGTGACGCCGGCCAGCAAGCCGGTAATCGGTGCCAGGCGCAGCACCTGCCGCACCACAAATACGTAATAGGAATCTGTACTGTCAAGTTTTTTGGGCATATAGAATACCGGCCTTTTCTGTAAGATTTCCCGGGGGGGAAGCAGTGCAACCGTGTCAACGTACGGTTTCCGGATGATTTTTATGGTATATATCCTTATGCACGTACATTTTCATTTCGGCATTTTGGACCAGTTCGTTGACGTTTCTGCAGGTGCCGTGGGCAAATCCCATACTGGCAATCGGATTATCATCGGTGCCGAGTGCCTCCTGCAATTTTGCCGTTTGTTTATCGAATCCTTCTTTTTTATCGACAACGGTCATCACAACAAATTCGTCACCGCTGATTTTAAACACGTCTTCCGCCGGGAAAACCGCGGTCAACATAGACGCGAACGTCTTCAGGCGATTGTCCCCGGCCGTATGCCCGAAGTGGTCGTTGGTATATTTCAAGGCATTCACGTCACCAAACACAATACCGACGTTCCCATCCTTTTGTACCAGTTCTTCGAGTCTTTCCGTATAGGCGTGTCGGCTGTTCAGTCCCGTCAGTTCGTCGTGCATGGCAAAAAAGCGGCTGAGCTGCTGCTCTTTTTCAAGCTGACGCCCCTGCTCCGACTGAATCATAATATAAAGAATAACCAGCGACAACGTGCAGGCGGCATAGGAAAAAGCCCATTCGGAAACAAAAACGCTGATAACAGTACTGATTGTCGGCAGGGCCGCGTAGCAATACACGGCCAAACGGTCGTGCAGCGTAAGTTCCCGGCGGTAGCAAAGGACAAACAACACGTCCACCACGACGCACAAAACGTTGATAAGCAAATACACGCCGAACAGGACGCCCGTTTGGTAAATGCCGTTGTCATAGGAAAACATCCATCCGCCGACGCAGCCGATGAACGTCAGGCCCGCACAAACGGAGGAAAAAATCATGGCAACGCGCAGCATGTCGTCGGAAATGCGTTTGTGCTCGGATACAAAATACCAAATATATAAATTGAATTGACCGATCAACAGGATGGAAAGCACAATCGAAGCCGTCGTACTCCAAAACAAGATACCGGGATGCGCCGGGTTTCCTTCAAACCACCAGGAAACGGCATCGGCAAGAAGCGCCGCCGTATTGGTGGACACCATCACGGAATAGATCATACTCCGCATCGTTCTTCGCCGCGTCTCAAAAATATTGCCGAACAAAAGGAGTAAACAAATCAATGCCGAAAACAGTTCCGTGGCGATTATGGCACAGGTGTATGACGATTTCATTTTGTCCTCCTTATTCATTTTTTGTGCGGTTCATCTGCGCAATCTTCCATTATTGCTGCATCAGCTGCCAAAGCTGCGGCAGCGCCGTTTCAAATTTGACACCGTATTTGTGATTGTCGTCGCCGACCGTTGCCTTGATGCAAGCCAAGACAAATTGCGCAGCCAATGCGGCGGCGCGGGACACGTCCCTCTTTTCATCCCGCATCAATATACCCGTAAATGCAGAAGCGTAGACGTCGCCCGTTCCATGGTACGACGTGGGTAATTTTTCATGTTCATAATAATGATACGAGCCGTTTTGGTACGTCACGACACCCGTTTTGCCGGCAGCGTACGAAACGCCTGTCAGCACAACGGTACCGTTCCATCCGTCTGTCAGGCGGCGCAGCAGTTCGTCAATATACGCGCGGTCGTACGTTTCGCGGTAATCCATACCGCACAGCAATGCCGCCTCGGTAATATTGGGCAGTACCACGTCCGCGTCACGGTATAACGCCCGCATGGCGGCCACGTAGGCACCGTCAAACGCCGGGTAGAGCTTGCCGCCGTCCGCCATAGCGGGGTCGACGATTTTCAAACTGCCGGCAGCGTCACGCATAATATCTCTGACGTAATCGATTTGTTTGGTACTGCCGAGATAACCGGTGTAGACGGCGTCAAACGTAATACCTTCTTTTTTCCAATGGGCTGCGATGGCAGGCACGTCGTCCGTCAGGTCGCGGCAGGTAAATCCGGTAAAACCGCAGGTATGGGTGGATAGCACTGCCGACGGGAGAATGCAGGTCTCGACGCCGCAGGCGGAGATAATCGGGAGTGCCACGGTCAGGGAGCACTGACCGACGCAGGAAACGTCCTGAATGGTTAATACTTTAGGATAATTCATACAGTCATCTTCTCTCAAAGCAGGAAAGGGCCGCCTGTGGGCGACCCTTTCGCAAAATTAACGGACGTGGTCCGCAATCATTTTTTTCATCTTGGCGATGAATTCGTCAAGCGACAGGGTCTCGGTTTGGTCGGTGTCACGATCACGAACGGAAATAACGTTGTTGTCGATTTCGTTCTGACCGATAATGACCATGGCCGGAATACGGTTGACCTGACGTGCCTCACGAATCTTGTAACCGATTTTTTCGTTTCGATCGTCTAATTCGGCGCGAATGCCGGCGGCACGCAGTTTTTCAAACACGTCCGTCGCATAGGCGGGATCGGTGCCGGGCAGCGTCATAACGGTTGCCTGCACGGGTGCCAGCCATACCGGGAACTTACCGGCAAAATGCTCGGTAATAACACCGATGAAACGCTCGATGGAACCGAATACAACGCGGTGAATCATAACGGGGCAATACTTCTTGCCGTCGGCACCGGTGTAGTCCAAATTGAAACGGCCGGGCAGCTGGTAGTCAAGCTGAATCGTACCGCACTGCCAGGTTCTTCCCAGGCTGTCCTCCACGTGGAAGTCAAGCTTCGGGCCGTAGAAGGCGCCGTCGCCGGGATTCAGGATATATTCTTTGCCGATACCGGTAATGGCGTCTGCCAGTGCATTTTCAGCCTTTTCCCAGTCTTCACGGGTACCGATATGGTCTTCCGGCATGGTGGATAATTCAATGGTATAGGGCAGACCGAAGGTGGAGTACACTTCGTCAAGCAGCTTGGCGATACGAACGACTTCGCTCGTGATCTGCTCGGGCGCCAGCAAAATATGCGCGTCATCCTGCGTGAAATTACGCACGCGGAACAGGCCGTGCAATGCGCCGGACAACTCGTGACGATGCACGTTGCCGAGTTCGCCGTAACGCAGCGGCAGTTCCTTATAAGAGTGCGGCTCGAGATCGTAAACCAGGATAGAGCCGGGGCAGTTCATCGGCTTAATGGCGAAATCTTCATCGTCAATCACCGTGGTGTACATATTTTCCTTGTAGTGATCCCAGTGACCGGAAGTTTCCCACAGGGTTCTGCGCATAATTTGGGGCGTCATGATTTCCAGATAGTCCCATTTGCGGTGCATTTCGCGCCAGTATTCAACGAGCGTATTGCGCAATACCATACCCTTCGGCAGGAAGAAAGGCATACCGGGCGCTTCGTCGCGCAGGGCGAACAGACCCATTTCACGGCCGATCTTGCGGTGGTCGCGGCGTTCGGCTTCTTCCAACAGACGCAGATATTCGTCCAGTTCCTCCTGCGTACGGAAAGCCACACCGTTGATACGGGTCAGCATCTTGTTATTCTTATCGTTCTTCCAATAAGCGCCGGACTGCTGCGTCAGTTTGAATGCCTTGAGTGCCTTGGTGTAGCACAGGTGAGGGCCGACGCACATATCGATATACTCGCCCTGCTGATAGAAGCTGATGACAGCGTCATCCGCCAGGTCGCCGATATGCTCGACTTTGTACTTTTCGCCGCGTTCTTCCATCAATTTGATGGCTTCTTCGCGGGGCAGAATAAAGGATTTAATCGGCAGATTTTCCTTGACGATTTTCTTCATTTCGGCTTCAATCTTCGCCAAATCGTCGTCGGTCAGTTTGGTTTCACCCAAATCAATATCATAGAAAAAGCCCTTTTCGGTGGCGGGGCCGAAACCAAAATCGGCATGCGGATACAGGCGCTTGACGGCCTGTGCCATAATGTGAGCGGCCGTGTGACGAATAACGTGCAGTTCCTCTTCGGGAGCGCACTCGTCAACGTGCCCGTCGTTGTAAATGACTTTCATTGTTTTGTCTCCTTTTCAGTCAAAACTCCGAGGAGTTAAATATAATCAGTTTATTATATGACATTCTTATTTTTTTGTCAAGAAAAAAGGCTGTAATCCGCACGGAAATACAGCCTTTTTTCACAGTCTTCAAAACAACGTCAGTATCAACGCTGCGGCACCGGCACACAGCCAGGCCAAAACGCATTGGAATACGACCATCGCCGTTGCCCATTTCCACCCGAGCTCGCGTTTGACGGCGGTCACGGCGGCCACACAGGGCGTGTACAACAGGCAGAAAATCAGCAAGGAGATTGCTGCGGCGGGCGACAGCAGCGCCGCCACGTTACCGGCCGTCAAAACCTCCAGCGTACCGACAACGCTCTCCTTGGCCAGGAAACCGGTCAAAAGAGCCGTCGTTACCTGCCAGTTGCCGAAACCGAGCGGTGTAAAGACAGGTGCCAGCCACCCGGCAAGAGAAGCCAAAATGCTGTTGTCCGGTGTGACGGCAAGCGCCAGGTGATAGTCAAACGTTTGCAGGAACCAAATGATGACGGAAGCCAGGAAAATGACGGTAAAGGCCCTTTGCAAAAAGTCCTTCGCCTTATCCCACAGCAAATGCAGCACGTTTTTGGCGCCCGGCATACGATAGTTGGGCAATTCCAGTACGAACGGCACGGGTTCCCCACGGAATAAAGTGCGCTTGGATAGCAATGCCGTGCAGACACCGAGCAAAATGCCCAGGAAATACAGGGCTACCATAATCAAACCGCTGTAACGCGGGAAAAAGGCGTGCGCAATAAACCCGTAAATGGGTATTTTGGCCGTACAGCTCATGAACGGCGACAGCATGATTGTCATTTTACGGTCACGGGCGGATGAAAGCGTTCTGGTTGACATAACGGCCGGAACGGTACAGCCGAATCCGATGAGCATCGGCACGATGCTGCGGCCGGACAGACCGATTTTACGCAAAAGCCGGTCGGTGACGAAGGCAACGCGGGCCATATAGCCGCTGTCCTCCATCATGGACAGGAAGAAAAACAACGTCAAAATAATGGGAATAAAGCTGAGCACAGAACCGACGCCGGCAAAAATACCGTCAATCAACAGCGAGTGCAGAACTTCGTTGACACCGAGTCTTGCTAAAAATGAATCCGTAACGCCCGCAAGCGCCGTAATACCGCTGTCAAGCAGCCGCTGCAGCGTGCCGCCAATCACGTTGAAGGACAGCCAGAAAACAAGCGCCATCACGGCGATGAAGGAAGGAATTGCCGTATACTTTCCCGTCACGATTTTATCGATTTTGGCGGAGCGGAGATGTTCCCTGCTTTCCTTTGCACGTTTGACACAGGCAGAGCACAAGTCACGAATAAACGAGAAACGCATATCGGCAACGGCCGCCACGCGGTCCAGCCCCCGTTCCTCTTCCATTTGCGTGATGATATGTTCGAGCGTTTCGGCCTCGTTTTGCGTGGGTTTCAGCGCGTCGAAAATCGGCTTATCTCCCTCCAAAAGTTTGGCGGCGGCGAAACGTGCCGGGATTTCGGCTGCCTCGGCATGGTCCTCGATGAGGTACATCACACCGTGCAGACAACGGTGAACGGCGCCGCCGTTTTCGTCCTTGCCGCAAAAGTCCGGGCGGCCGGGACGTTCCTGATACTCCGCCACGTGCACGGCGTGTTCAATCAACTCTGAAACACCTTCGTTTTTGGCGGCGGAAATCGGCACGACGGGCACACCCAGCATTTCCTCCATACGGTTGACGTCGATGGAACCGCCGTTGCCGCGCACCTCGTCCATCATATTCAACGCAATCACCATCGGCACACCCAATTCCATCAACTGCAGCGTCAGGTACAAATTGCGCTCGATATTCGTGGCATCCAAAATGTTGATGATACCGGTCGGCTTTTCTTCCAAAATAAAGTTACGTGAAACGATTTCTTCGGCCGTATAGGGGGACAGCGAATAGATACCGGGCAGGTCGGTGACCGACGTGCCGGGATACCCCTTGATGGCACCGTCTTTGCGGTCAACCGTAACGCCCGGAAAATTACCGACGTGCTGGTTTGAACCGGTCAACTGATTGAAAAGCGTCGTTTTCCCGCAGTTTTGATTGCCGACCAAGGCAAACGTCAAGGGCGTCCCTTTGGGCAGCTTTTGCCCGTCGGTCTTAACGTGATATTTACCATCCTGACCGAGACCGGGGTGAACGGTCATGGCATCCGCCGGATTGGGTTCTTCCCGTTCCGGCTGCGTTTCACCGGCAACCGGCTCGCGCACGGGGATATTGGCGGCATCGGCCAAACGAAGCGTCAGCTCGTAGCCGTGAATGCGCAATTCCATCGGGTCGCCCATCGGTGCGAACTTGACCAGCGTCACCACTGCGCCGGGAATCAATCCCATATCCAAAAAATGCTGCCGCAGGGCGCCTTCGCCGCCGACAGACTCTATGACCGCGGTTTCGCCCTCGTGCAAATTGCAAAGCGTTTTACCCGCCATAATACCCATTCCGTTTCCATCCTGTTCCGTTCCAATCACAATCGCTATTGGAACCAATAATCTGCCGCCCGTTCGACCGGCAGTTAGCATATGCTAACTCTATTGTATTACAAACGCATCAAATTGTCAATAGAATCTTGCACCGGTGCGGCAATATCGTCAACGTTCAATAAAACGGGCGGGCAGCGCAATCGCGCCGCCCGCCCGTTTTACGTAATTATCGGTTAAAATGCTTTAAAACTCCAGGAAATCTGCTTCACGGACGGATTTGCCGTCAACGATGAAGGTCTTGACCTGGGCGTGGCCGAAATCAGCCTTAAACTTCTGACCGAATACGTTAAACTCGGTCGTCGTATCGCGGTTTTCGCACTCGTAGGCACGAATCACGACAGCGTCGGAGTCCTCGTGTTTCTTCACGGCCGTGATAATGACGTTGGCGGCGGAAGAAGTAACGGCGGTATAGGTCTGGGGTAGCGTACCGTTGTGGAAGGTTTCCATAACGGAGAACGGTGCGCAGTTGAGCTCTGCCGCAGCTTTCGTCGTTTCGGTGACGGACTCGAAGGGCATAATGACGTAGTTGAGTTCGTTTCTGCCCTGCTCCATGTATTCGCAGAATTCGTCGCGCTTACCGAAGTGGTCGGCGTAGATGGCGCCGCGCAGTACGGTGAGGGACAGAACGTTCTTATTGCAGTCGAAGCTGTACTTGCTGTCGTTCAAAACGGCCAAGCTGTTCTTATTATCCTTGATGGCGAACCACTCCTGGCAAACCTGTTCGGTGCCGTCGGTGGGACGTTCAATGAAGCCGTAAGGAATGTCGCACAAAGCAGTGGGATTCTCGGCATCCACGGGGAAACGGAATTTGAGCATACGGTGCTTTTCGTGGAAATCAATCTGCGTCTTGACGTGAATCTGCTTGCTGCCGGCAACGACGCTGTAATCGCGGCGGATTGTCGTGTTGGCACCGCGCGTATAGGTGCGCATCGTGGCGCGCAGAGGACCGACCTCCGTGACGTGAATATCGCCCTTGGTGAAGATTTCGGCAACGTTTTTGAACTCGGTGATGCGGTGGGACCAGGTATCGGAATCGGTCTCGTCCATCATAACGGTCTGCGTTTCGGCGGACAGCATATTCTTACCGGTGGCCTTGTCCGTAATCTGGGCCAATTCACCGGTCAGCGGGTCGAACGTCAGTTTGATCAGGTCGTTTTCAATGGTGGTCTCCGTGGTGGCCACTTTGGACTCGTAGGTATGACGCTCATTTTTGGCGTTCTCCACCTCGGAGTTGTAGGTGCGGTCGCCCGTGGGGTAGAAGGCGCGCAGCACGGTGTAACCCATAGCGGGCAGCGTGACGTTCAGGCCGACTTCCCACTTATCGCCCTCGCCGTTGGTCTGGCTGGCGCGAACCACCTGGATGGGCAGCTCGTTACCGTCGGCGTCGGTGACGCGGATGGGATTGGAACGGAAGGTGACGAATACGGTGCTTTCCCAAGCATGGGGGTTAAAGAAGACGATGGGCGTACCGAATTCGTCCACGAACCAGCAGGCGCCCCATTCGGGCTTTTCAACCTTAATGTTCTTGCCGTATACGGTATCGATATTCCAGGAAATCTGCTGCAGAGCGAAGTTGGAATTGCGGTCGGCGATGGACTGTGTTTCACCGTGCTGCATGCGGGCGTTATCGTAGGCTTCCTTAATGGAGCAGCCGCCCATAATATCGTGGAACTGGTTGAACAAAATGTTCTTCCATGCGCGCTCGTACTCGGCCGTGGGATATTTTGTGTTCATCAATTTGCCGGAGAGAACGGAATACTTCTCGGCAGCCAGCATCATATTCTCGCTGCGTCTGTTGTCGCGCTTAATCTGTGAGCAGGCCGTGTAGCAGCCCTTTGCGTGGAACTGCAAATCCTCTTTTACAAGAGGCAGTGCGCTGTCGGCAACGGCGTCAAAGAATTCCTCGGGCGTGGAGTAGATGAACTCGGGGCCGAGTTCCTCGTGCATCTTATTGAGCAGAGAAATGGTGGGTCCGCCGCCGTGGTTGCCCACGCCGTAGAAGGCCATCATGGAATGTTCGGTCGCCAGGGATTTGACGTGGTCGAACTCGCTGAAGCTGCCCTTCATAATGTTGTAACGTTCAACGATTCTGAACGTGGGAACGACGGAACCGTCGGCACTTTCCCAGTTGAAGAGCCAATCGGGAATATTGGGCTTTTCGTGAGGACCCGGACGCATGAAAATATAGGCGTTCATGCCGCTGTTGCGCAGCATCTTGGGGATGGAACCGTTGTGGCCGAAGGAGTCGACGTTATAGCCGACCGTAGCCATGGTGCCCATCTCGTTTTTGAAGAAGCGCTGGGAAATCAGGGCGTGACGGGCAAAAGATTCACCGCAGGGAATATTACAGTCGGGCTGAATGTACCAACCGCCGGCAACCGTCCAGCGTCCCTCTTTGACACGCTGCTTGATTTCATCAAACATCGCAGGGTCGGAATCCTTAATCCATTCGTAGTACTGTGCGCAGGCAGAGGTAAACTTGAAATCGGGGAATTCCTTCATACGGTCCAGGGCGGAACGGAAGGTGGCTTTCACTTCCATATAACCGTCGTACCACTGCCACAGCCAGACGGGATCCAGATGGGCATTACCAATCATATAGATTTGGTTTTCGTTCTTTTTGCTCATATTTTTAACCCTTTCAGTGTTTAATTATTCTTTATTTCAGCAGCTGCAGGCGGCAGTAACGACGTTCACGCCGGCCTTCAGCACGGTGAGTTGGTCGTCCTTGTGCTCTTCACCCCAAATCAACGTAGCGGACAAACCTGCAGGAACGTCGATCGTATAGGTAACTTGGCCGTCTTTTTTGGTAAAGGCAACGCTCAATTTGCCATAGGCGGTGGTCACGTAACCTTGCGCCTGATTGACCTGCGGCACCAATTTCGGTTGAATCACAACCGAGGTAAAGCCGCGGGAATTTGCCGTTTGTTTGATGCCCAAAATTTCGGTGAGCAGGTTTTCGGTCACGGCGCCGAACATGGGATGGCTGTGAGAGCGGGAAACGACCCAGTATTCCCAAAGCGTCGTGCAGCCCCATTTGCGCCATGCGCCGAAGCCGTGCGGTGCATCCGCTGTCAAAACGGCAACGGCCGTTTCGGCTTCGCCGTATTCGAACAGCAGCCGCGTGATAATTTCGGTACCGAAGATACCGGTGTCGTAATACGGGTCTGCCTGATAATGCTCGATAAAGTTCTTCTTGGTGCGCTCGTCGCCGATGCCCATATCCAACGCAAAACCGTTGGCGCCCTGACGGTTGCCGATAAAGTTGCCGTCAAACGGGTTCATATAAGCGGCGCGGGTGACGCTGCGGCGGTAGTTGATGCGTTCCAGCATCATGGGAATATCCGCCTCACGCCCGATATGTTTGGCGACCTTGATGGCGCCTTCCAGTGCTTTGACGTAGAAATAGTTGTTGACAAAGGGGGCCGGCAGGGCGATAAGATCGGGGGTACACCAGTCGCCCAGGCACCACTCCCCTGCCTTATCCGACGTCACAAGGCCGTATTCGCTGTGGGCCTCCAAATAGCGGAAGTATTCCAGCATCTGCGGATACATGGGCGCCAGGAATTGATCGTCCCCGTAGATTTCCCAAAATGCCAGCGGCACGAAGACGATGGCGCCGCCCCAACCGCCGGGGCCGCCGCCGCTCTTAATGTAGGGCGCGGTGTACTGCACGTGGCCGCTGATACGGTCCTGGCAATCGGAAATATCGTTAATCCATTTTTCGTAAAAATCTTTGGCTGCCAGCATCTTCATGGATGCACGGCAAACGAGCTGACCGTCACCGGTATACCCGCGGCGTTCCAGGTGCGGGCAGTCGGAAGGAATGCCCCTATGCATATTGGACAATTGGGTATTTTGGTAGGCCTGCCAAATCCAGTTGAGCGTTTCGTTGTCCGAGGTAAAGTCGGCAGCGGGTTGAACCGCCGTGTGAATCTGCCAGAAAGACACAAGTTTTGCGCTGCCCTTGACGTAAATATAACGGCAGGCAATCCAGGTGTAACGCATCCAGTCGTCGCGTTCTTTGCCGTCGTTCACGGTGGAAGCCGACTGACGGCCGGTGTGGAACGGATCGAGCGCACCGTCCTTCAGTTCTTCGCTGAAGGAAAGTTCAACCAGCGACGTGTCGCCTTTTTCAAAATGCAGGACCGGCACACCGCTCGTATTGATACCGATATCGTACAGCGTACCCTGTGCATCGGTGCTGACGACCGTGGGGGTGATTTTGCGGACCACTTTATCCGCAGGACAGTCGGAATATTCAAAATTGCTTTCTGGGGCAGGTGCCGGCACAACGTGCTCGAGTCCTGACAAATCGGCACCGGGCAGCATCAGTTTTTCGTCCCAGCCGTTATAATCGTGGTCTTCCCCGCGGATCAACTCACTCTTTTTGACAAAGGAATCCTGCCAAACGACGCTGTCCGTAGCGGAATAAATACGATGATCACCTTCATCGTCACCATAGGCAAGGCGCCATGCGGCCTTCATACCGCCGTACGTCTTTTTCCAGTCGGTGGGGAAAGAATACCAGCCGTTACCCAGGATGACGGTCAGCACGTTTTCGCCCGGCACCAGCAAATCGGCGACGGGATAGTGCGGCACGATGGTGCGGAAGGCAGTCTGTTCACCGACCGGCGCCCATTGCCGCTGCTCGTAATCGGTGGAGAGCGGTTGGAACCACTCGTCCCCCACACGTTTCCCGTTCAAATACGCTTCAAACGTACCGAAACCCAAAATGCGCAGCTCCGCCGAGCGGGGACTGCCCTTCACGGTAAACTTTTGATACAGGACGGGGCACTTGTTAAAATCGGATGCGGCAATCCACTGCGCATCCTCGAAAATCTGTTGAAATTTCATTGCAGTATTTCGGTCCTTTCAGCGCGTATTACGTTCAATAACAAAACGCCATATACGGGTTTTATTATATAGTTTTACCCCATCGGTGTCAAGTCCCCGCCGTGCAAATTGACGGGCGGTGCGGTCGCACTGCGGCGCTTACGTTTCCCGCTGCAGTACCGGTGTACCGCTCGACTTGAATTTCACGGCATTTTGTGTTATACTTATATGAAATATTTTTATTATTATGTTAGAAGGAATGGCCGAAACATGAAAATCGTTGTTGCGGGAAAAGGCAAAGTCGGCTCCACCCTCTGCCGTCAATTGACGACGGACGGGCACGACGTCACGTTGATTGATACCGATGCGAACGTATTGTCCGCCGGTGTGGACCGATATGACGTTATGACTGTTGAGGGGAACTGCGCCACAAAACGTGCGTTGGAATTGGCCAACGTTTATCAGCAGGATTTGTTGATAGCCACCACGGGTGACGACGTCGTCAATATGTTAAGTTGTTTGACCGCGCACAAGCTCAATCCCCGCATTCATACCATTGCCCGTATTCGCGACCCCGAATATTTGGACCAAACCTATTTGATGCAGGAAGATTTTGGTCTGTCCATGACCATCAATCCCGAAAAACAGGCTGCAGATGAAATTGCCGATTTGGTCTTTTATCCCGGTTTTTTAAAACGCGAAACGCTGGCCAAAAGCCGTGCGCAAATCGTAGAATTATTGGTGGATAAAGACAGTCCCCTGCGCAACGTTACGCTGTCTGCCCTGCCCGGACGCGTCCGCTGCCGCGTTTTGGTTTGCACCGTCGTGCGAAACGGCCGTGCGGAGGCACCCGGCGGTAACTTTATGCTCAAAGAGGGCGACCGTATTTTCGTCACTGCCCCCACCGACGTTTTGCCCACCCTGCTTAAAAATCTGGGTATCACCACGCGAAAAGTGCGCCGCGTCATGATTGCCGGCGGCGACCGCATCGGTTTTTATTTGGCCAAACAGTTACTGGCGAACAACATTGCCGTTTGCCTGATTGACAATGATGAGAACCGCTGTCACGAACTGGCAACGCTGCTGCCCGAAGCCGATATTATCTGCGGCGATGCCAGCAACCGCGAACTGTTAAATGAAGAACGTATCAAAGATACCGATACGCTGGTATCCCTGACCGGTATGGATGAACTCAACATGGTCATTTCCATGTATGGTTCTGCCGGCGGCGTGCCGCAGGTCATTACCAAGTTGTCGCGGGAAGAAAATTCGCGCCTGCTGTATAATCTGCCCATCGGCTCGATTATTTGCCCGCGCCGCCTGTCCAGCGATACCATTGTCACCTATATCCGTGCCATGCAAAACCAGCAGGGTGCTGCCCTGTCCATGCACACGATTGCCGACGGACAGGCAACCATTATGGAGTTTGCCGTTAATGAGAGCACCCGCCACCTCGGCGTTCCGCTGAAAGATTTGCACTTGAAAAAGAATATCCTGATCGTTGCCATCACGCGTGCCGGCGTCACGACCATTCCCAACGGTTCCACAACGTTTGACAAGGGCGACGATATGGTTATCGTCACCGGCGACGACGTCATCGTACGTAATATCAACGATATCTTTGACTGACGGCGCACCGTGCCGTCCGGAAAGGACGTTTCCACCCTATGAACTATAAACAAATCGGAAAATTTATCGGCAGTATTATGGCCATCGAGGCTGTCTTTATGCTCCCATCCCTGTTCATGGCCCTGTTTGCACGACAGCGGCAGGTGTTTTGGGGATTTGCCGTTGCCGTCGGCGCCGCTGCCGTTATTGCAGTCGTTTTATTATTGACGGCACGCGGAGCGGAACGCAGTTTCTTTACCCGTGAGGCCATGGTCAGCACGGGGCTTTCCTGGATTGCGCTGTCTGTCATCGGTTGTCTGCCGTTCGTGATTTCGGGTGCCATCCCCAATTTCGGCGATGCGTTGTTTGAAACCATCTCCGGCTTTACGACAACGGGGGCGTCCGTCCTGTCCGACGTAGAAAGTCTGCCGCATGCCATTCTCTTTTGGCGCAGTTTTACCCATTGGCTCGGCGGTATGGGCGTTTTGGTGCTTCTTTTGGCAATTGCCCCCGACAATGCCCGCAACGCAGGGCTCAATATGCAGGTTATGCGTGCCGAAAGCGCCGGTCCCAGCATCGGCAAACTGGTGCCCAAAATCAAGCATTCCACCCGTATTTTATATTCTATCTATTTAACGTTGACGGTTGTCAATTTCGTTTTCTTACTTTTCGGCAATATGACGCCGTTTGAAGCGCTGTGCACGGCGCTCGGTACAGCCGGCACCGGCGGGTTCGGTATTTTGAATGACAGTATGGCCTCGTTTTCCCCCTACGTGCAAAACGTCACGTCGATTTTCATGCTGCTGTTCGGCGTCAATTTCGCTATCTATTATTTATGCCTGTTGAGACGGTTCCGCACCGTAGGGCACGATGAAGAACTGCGTGCGTACGGGTTGATTGTTGCTGCGGCAACCATTATCATTACCATCAACGTACGCAGCCTGTACGGCACCTTTGGTGAAACGCTGCGCCATGCCTTTTTCCAGGTTTCGTCCATTATCACAACCACGGGCTATTCCACGACCGATTTTGACCTGTGGCCCAATCTATCCAAAGCGATACTGTTAGTATTGATGTTGTTCGGTGCCTGCGCCGGCAGTACCTGCGGCGGCCTGAAATGTTCCCGCGTGATGCTGCTGTGCCGCGCCGGCAAGCGCAGTATACAGAAAATGCTGCACCCCAATAAGGTACAGGTTATTCGCATCAACGGCACGCCGGTGGACGAGCGAATCGTTACGGCTGCGATCACGTATTTCATTATTTACGCCGTCATAATGGCGGTCAGTTTTTTGGTTGTTGCCGGGGACCCCGCCTGTACGACGTTAACTTCCTCCGCTTCCGCCGTTATTTCCTGTTTGAATAATATCGGCCCCGGGTTTGACGCCTTCGGTCCGACCTGTAATTTCGGTGCCGCGTCCTTATGCAGCAAGATCGTATTGATGATCGATATGTTGGCAGGACGTTTGGAAATTTATCCCCTGCTGCTGTTGTTTTTGCCGGGCACCTGGGCAAAAAAAGCTTAATTTGCAAAGAAGGAGCGCATTGGTTCACGCAACATGAATGACAGAGTTTATATGCCCGACGTCGTTGCCAATGACGCTCTTTGCGGGACGTTGGGGCTTGCCGCCGACACAGGCAAGTTAAATCACGCATATATTTTGGAAGGCGCCGCCGGCATGGGGAAACACATGATAGCCCAGCGCCTGTTTATGTCCGTTTGTTGTCAAGAACGCGGAAAACCGGGCGGAACGTTGCCCTGTATGCACTGCCCCGCCTGCAAAAAAATCCTGTCCGGCAATAATCCGGATATGAGCTTCGTACATCGCGAAGCGGATAAAGCATCCCTGGGGATTGACCCCATCCGGGGCGTTCGGGAAGACGTAGTTTTGGCCCCCATTGAATCCCCCATGAAGGTCTATATCATTGAAGACGCGCAATTGATGACGACGGCGGCGCAAAACGCCTTCCTGCTGACGCTGGAAGAGCCGCCCGCCTACGTGTTGTTTTTACTCCTGTGTACCGATGCTTCCGTCCTGTTGGAAACGATACGCAGCCGTGCGCCGGTTCTCCGATTATTACCGGCTGACACCGCGCTCACCATCAAGGCACTGCGGCAAAGCGGCATTGCAGCCGCAGCGCAGGATGAGTTGGAACAGGTTGCACTTGCAGCAAACGGCTCCATTGGCCGTGCCCTATCCTTTTTGAACGACAAATCCCGCACCGTATTGCTTGAAAAACGAACGGCGGCCGCCAAATTTGCCGAGGCACTGATTCGTCCCGTTTCCCCCGAAACCGCCTTCCCGCTGTTGGATGCACTCGGTTCCAAACGAGAAGATTTGGGGGAGAGTTTGGAACGTGTACAAACGGCCCTGCGCGACCTGGCCCTGCTCAAGCGAGACGAAACGGCACCGCTGCTGTTCTATACGGACCGCGACGCTGCCGAGCTCCTGGTGGAACGGGTATCTGCCAAAAAACTGCTTTACCTATGGCAAACGGTAGATGAAGCGCGTGACGCCATCGTCCGCCGCAATGCCAATATTCCCCTAACCATGTCCCGATTGGCACTTGGCACGGGTCTTGTGCGGTGATTACCGCGACTCCATTTCAGAAAAAGAGGTCATTTTCATGGAAAACGAAAACCAACGCAACGTACAAAATAACGGCGGAGCCGAAAGCGGCGCCCCCCGCGGAAACCATCGCGGTCATCGCGGCGGCAGTCACCACCATCACGGGAATCGCCCGCACGGCGAAAATAAAAACGCCGTCATGCAGGAAGCACGTTCCGAGGCGACCGAAACCATTGCAACCAACAATGCGAACGCCGCAAAACCGGACAAAGCGCCGCAGCAACAGCAAAACCGCAACCAAAACAATAACCAAAACGGCAACGGCAAACGGCACGACCGTCACGGCAAAAACCGGCACGGCGACCGCCGAGACCGTCCCGAGCAGACAACGGAACAGCCGTTTGAAAACGAGTTACGCAGACAGGCCGTTATCGAGAAGAAGCCGGCGGAAGAACCGATTGTCATCCCCGAATTCGACCTGGCAGAACTGCCCGTCGTTTTCCAAAAACTGGACGACTATCCCGATGACGTTCCCTGCGCGGTCGTGGTCGGCGTACGTTTTGCCGCGGCAGGCAAAACCTATTATTTCGCACCGGGGGACCTGACCATCACCGCCGGGCAACACGTTATCGTGGAAACCGCGCGCGGTTTGGAATACGCCGAAATCATTTTCGGCAACAAACGCGTGCCCGAAAAGAACGTCGTACAGCCGCTGCGTACCGTGGTCCGTATCGCCACGCCCGAAGACGATGCTGCCAACGCAGAAAACCACGAAAAAGAAAAAGATGCGTTTACCATTGCACAGGGACGCATTGAAGCGCACAAACTCGATATGAAACTGGTGGAGGCGCAATACGCCTTTGACCGCACCAAACTGTTATTCTATTTCACCTCGGGCGGGCGCGTTGACTTCCGTGATCTTGTTAAAGACCTGGCGTCCATTTTCCGCACCCGTATTGAGCTGCGCCAAATCGGTATCCGCGACGAGGCCAGAATGTTGGGCGGTCTGGGCGCCTGCGGCCGCCGCCTGTGTTGTTCGACCTTCCTGCCTGACTTTACGCAGGTCGCCATCAAGATGGTCAAGGAACAAAACCTGTCGCTCAACTCCGGCAAGATTTCCGGCAACTGCGGCCGACTGATGTGCTGCCTGGATTATGAATACAGCACGTATGAAAGCGCCCTGAAAGTATTGCCGCCGGTCGGCAGTACGGTGGAAACGCCGGACGGTGTCGGCACCGTCATCGGTCTTTTACCCCTGACCGAATCCATGAAGGTATCCGTTCAGGAGAAAAATAAAAACAACGAAATCGTCAATTCCGTGAAGAACTACACGGCAGCGCAAATCCGCGTGATTTCCTTTGCAGCACCGCCTCCCGACGACGATGACGAGGGCGGCAAAAAGAGAGGCAGAAACTGACCTCCTATTCTCTGCAGTATTTTTTAAAATCACTCCCGATTTTTTCACAAAAAAACAGTTGCTTTTTTATAAAAATGTGATACAATAGAAACGAAAACCTAATAAGGAGGATATAACCATGGCTTACAAAATTACCGATGATTGCGTTGCATGCGGCGCATGTGCAGAAGGCTGCCCCGTTGGCGCCATTTCCGAGGGTGACGGCAAGTACGTTATCGACGCTGATACCTGCATTGATTGCGGCACTTGTGCTGAGAACTGCCCTGTGGGTGCTCCCGTAGAGGACAAATAATCAATGAAAAGAAACGGAGCAGACCAATCTCTGCTCCGTTTTTTCTTTTCCGATCCATTGTCAAACTGCGTTTTACTTTTTTCTTTTGGAAGGAGGGCCGACGTGAAAGAACGTTTCGACCGCATCAACAACGATTTGTCTTTGCGTCAACTGTCCGAGGGATTGACGTTCGGCACCGACGCATACCTGCTGGCTGCCTATTTGCGGCCTGCACCGCGTGCACGCGCCGTGGAACTCGGTACGGGGACCGGCGTTATTTCCCTGTTGTGCGCCTCCAAAAATAAATTTGCGCATATTACTGCCCTGGAAATTCAGGAGGAATTCGTCGCCGTTGCCGGACGCAACGTCACGGAAAACAACCTTGAAGACCGCATGACGGTACAACAGGGTGACGTCCGCACGTGGGGCCTTTCCGCCTGCGGGGGCGAAGTCAATACGGTCTTTTGCAATCCGCCTTATATGCGAACGGACAGCGGTGCCGCAAACGACTGTGACGCCAAAAATACGGCGCGTCACGAGGTTTTCGGGGGCATTGCGGACTTTTGCGCCTGCGGTGCGCGCATCCTGAAAACAGGGGGACGTTTCGTCTGCGTATGGCGTCCCGACCGCCTGGCCGATTTAATGGCAGCCCTGCAGGCCGCACGCCTGTCCCCAAAACGGATGACCTTCGTGCACGCCGATACAAAAACCGGTCCCTGTATGGTTTTAACCGAAGCCGTCAAGGGCGGTGCCACGGGCCTTGTCGTTACCCCTCCCCTTCTTTTACACGACGTACCCGCCGACGAAAAAGGCAGACGTCCCCTAAGCCCTGCCGCACAGGCCGTATACGATACGTGCCGGCTGGGATATTGATTTTTGTGCATTACTGATTGATTTTATATAACGGAAAACAAGGAATACCTCTATGGAACAAATGAAACGGGTTCTCAGTTACGTTCGCCGCGCGGTGGACGACTACAATATGATAGAAGAGGGCGACCGCGTGGCCGTCGGCATTTCGGGCGGCAAAGATTCCCTGACGCTGCTGGCTGCCCTGGCCGAACTGCGCCGCTTTTATCCCAAGCATTTTGAGGTGGTCGGCGTCACCGTCGATATGGGGTTCCCGGGCGGCACCGACTTCTCTGCCGTACAGGCGTTTTGCGACGAGCTGAGCGTGTCCTTTCACGTCTTCCCGACGCAAATCTACGACATCGTTTTCAATGCCCGCAAAGAGGCTTCGCCCTGCTCGCTGTGCGCCAAGATGCGCCGCGGTGCCTTGCACAACGCCGCCAAAGAACTGGGATGCAACCGCGTGGCGCTGGGACATCATTTTGACGACGTGGTGGACACCTTTATGCTCAACCTGTTTTACGAGGGACGCATCGGCTGCTTCCAGCCCGTCACGTACCTGTCCCGCAGTGAACTCTACGTCATCCGGCCCCTGTTGTATATGCCGGAAAAGGACGTCAAATATTTTGCGGGCAAGGTGAATTTGCCGATTATCACGTCAGCCTGCCCTGCCAACGGCAACACGGAGCGCGCCGAGATGCACAAGCTGCTTGCCGACCTGGAGCGCAATAATAAAGGCTTGCGCTACCGCATCTTCGGGGCACTGCAGCGCGCCGGCATCGACGGCTACAGGGAAATCAGCCGCATGCAGGGCATCAAAGCCTACGATGACGAAGAGAAAAACGGCGACAATTGAATCATGGCACACATAAAAAGAGGAGAGCTGCGGCTCTCCTCTTTTATATTTTAAAGCAATACTTCCTTGCCGGTCTCGGCGGATTTGTAAATGGCGTTCAAAATCTTGATCATATTGACGCCCTGCTGGGGCACGTAGTCGGGCTTTGCCCCTTCCAGCACGATGTGCAGGAAATGGTCGATGGCGCGGGCATGACCGTCACCCATCTGGCCGCACTTGGGTGCCATATCGAACAGCACACCGTTCTCGTCTTCCCCGAAGATGCCGACGGTGCCGTCGTCGTGCCAAGCAAAGCCGGCCTTGGTACCACGCAGTTCAACGAAGCGCTGTTCCTTTTCAATATTGGATGCCCAGCTGAATTCAATCTGCAGGCAGGCACCGTTATCAAAGCGAATCATACCCATAGCCAAATCTTCGACGTCAAAGGTGCCCACTTCACGCGCATCAATCTCACGCGCATGGCCCTGTTGTGCCGTGGTGTCATGGAACTTGGAATAGGTGCAGCCGGAAACCGCAACGGGCGTGGGGTTGCCCATCAGCCAAATGGAAAGGTCAATCATATGCACGCCGAGGTCGATCAGGGGACCGCCGCCGGAACGCGCCTTGGTGGTGAACCAACCTCCGCGACCGGGAATACCGCGGCGACGAATCCAACCGCAGCGGCCGCAGTAGATTTCGCCTGCTTTACCGGCCTCGATGAATTTCTTCAAATACTGGGAGTTGGAATAGTAACGGTTGTTGCGCATGCACATCAGTACCTTACCGGCCTTTTCGGAGGCTTCCTTCATACGCATGGCTTCGCTCACGTTGATGGCATCCGGCTTTTCGCAGAAAACGTGCAGACCGTGTTCAAACGCGTAGCAGGCAACGATGGAATGGAACTCATTGGAGGTGGAAATATCCACGGCATCCAGCTGTTCCTTATCAATCATTTCACGGAAATCGGTGTAAACGGGGATATTCGGGTCGAGGTTGAAACGCTTTTTGGCGTTTTCGCAGCGCTCGGGAATCAGGTCACACATAGCGACGATTTGGGACAGCGGATTTTCGGAATGAATGCGGACGTGGTTGGAACCCATACCGCCGGTGCCGACAAATCCGACACGAAGTTTCTTTTCCATTTTGTTCACCTCATTTATTTTTATTGCAGCGTAACGTACGCAAATATGGGACAATGATCGGAGGGATACGTGCCGTTTTCATTGGGAGCGGCAGGCACCATATAGGACTGCCGTTTATCGTGCGGCAAATCCGTAAAGACGTAGTCGATTTTGACAGGACGTTCCAAGCGGCCGTAATTGTGGAAGGTACCGTCCAGCAAAGTTGTGGCATCGGTGTCGCCGCTGCCGAAATCGGTCAGCAGTTTGATTTCCGGTGCATCGGGAAAGGCGTTCATGTCGCCCGTGAGCACGTACGGTTTTTTCAACGACGATATAAACTGCAGCAGTTCCATGGCACCGAACAGGCGCGCCTGTTCTCCCTTATGGTCAAGATGCGTATTCACAAACCAAAAGTCCTGCGCACTGTCGTGATGCTTCAACCGTACGGCCGTCGCCATACGGGGGCAGCTGCTTTGGTCACCGCCGAAATTGGAGCCGGGCACGTCGGGCGTGGCAGACAACCAAAAGTTGCGCACCTCCTCACACTCGAATACGTCCTTTTTATAGGCAACCAGCATGGCTTCCCCACGCAAATCGGCGTTGCGTCCGCAGCCGGCCAACAAATACGTATCTGTCAGATGCTGTCTGAAATAATCCTGTATCCCGTTGGAGACTTCCTGAAAGCCGATAACGTCGGGATTTTCCTGTGCAATCAGGTCAAGCATCAGCGGTGCGCGCTCGGGGAAACTGTTGGGCGTTTTGTCGCATTCGCAACGCACGTTGAACGAACACGCCTTTAACAAAATTGCCATTGTATGATTCTCCTGTTATAACTTATTTCATGATACGGATTGTGTCGCGAATCGCGTGCGGGATATGCACGGGGGCACCATCCATCGTCACGTCATTTTCCGACACAATATAGTTGGAAATCAGCCGATTATCATCGACCCAAACGTCACGGTATCCCCACATACTGTCTATTTCCGGTTTCATGGCCGAATAGGAATAATTGCCTGTCCACAGCATGGGCTTTCGTCCACCGGCCTGCGGCGTCACCAAAATATCCGAGCGATGAATATGGCCAGCCAGCAATAAAATCACGCGGGGATCATTGTAAACAGCCTGTTCTTCCGAACGGGGCTCCATATGAAAATTGAAAAAGTGGGAACACAATACCACGGGCAAATCGGGATATTTGGCCATTTCTGCGCGGGCAAAGGTGCAATCCATACCGGTATACGTACCGTCTGAATGCGCGGTCGGGTCCAAATTGCCGCCAAACGTGTCGAGCATCAGGAAAAGTATGCCCTGCCACACAACGGAGAATTGACGGTGAAAACCGGTGATTTCCAGCCACTTGGCGTCCCCGTATTGTTCGTGATTACCGGGAATCATATAATAGGGCGCGGGCAGTTTGGCCGCCACGTCATGCATAAACGCCGCCGTACGGCTCACGCCGTCGTTGAGCCAGCTGCCGCCGCGGTCATACGCCCAATGGTCCAACGAATAGTCCCCCAAAAACAAAATCATATCGTAAGGTGCCCGTTCGTATTCCGCCTGCATATCGGCAACAAAGCGCGCCATGCGCTCATGCGTCGGCACACCGTACCAATCAATATGACCGTCGTGGATATCGGAGGCAACGATGATGCGGTGAGGACTCGTTTGCAAGTTTAGATTATCTTCCATATTTATTTGGTTTCTTTTCCTTTATTTTGAAAATGCGCGCAATGTGCCTGCAGGGGGCACCCATTGCAATGCGGCGTCGGTGCCGTACAGGTTTCACGACCGAACCACACCAAACGGTGGCAGAAATCACTCTGTTCGCGCGGCTCAATCAGCGGTACCAAAATCTTTTCCACACGCACGGGGTCCTTCAGCGTTTCGGGATAAAAACCCAGACGCCCGCAGATACGAATACAATGGGTATCCGTCACTACGGCCGGCAGGTGATAGATATCCCCCAGCAGCAGGTTGGCAATTTTGCGGCCGACACCGGGAAACTTGAGCAGTTCCTCCATCGTGTCCGGCAGCACCCCGCCATACTCGTCGCACAGCATTTTACATTCGGCAACGATTTGCACTGCCTTGCCGTGGTACAGCCCGCAGGAGCGGATGATTGCCTCCACGTCGGGGACTTCCGCATCGGCCAAATCACGCGCCGTGGGGTATTTGGCAAAAAGGTCGCGGCAGACGATATTGACGCGAGCATCGGTACATTGCGCTGACAACCGTCCCATTACCATGAGTTTCCAAGCGTCGCCGTGGTATTCCAGCGCGCAGGTCGGGTCGGGATAGATCGCCGTCAATGCCGCAACGATAGCAGCCGTCTCTTCTTTGGTTTTATGAACCGTTTGCATTTTTGCCATTTAACTATCCTCACTTTTTATCGTTTCTATTATACACGATTTTAGAAATAAGTAAAGGGAACCGCAACGATTATTGCGATTCCCTTTTTATTATTTTGCAGATACTGTATTTCAGTTTTACGGCATTACAGCATCAGGCCGCAGACCAGGTCGGAAATTTCCGACGGGTTCTCCAGCGTCATACCGCTGATAAGGCGTGCGTTGGCGTACAGAACCTTGGCGTAGGTCTTGAGTTTCTCTTGGTCGCTCTCGTACAGTGCCTTGAGCTTTTCGGCGATGGCGTGAGAACGGTTGATTTCCAGCACCAATTCGGCCTTGACTTTGTTCTCCTCGTTACCGGGCATCTTGTTCAGCGTCTTTTCCATACCGATGGACAGTGCGCCCTCGGAGGACAGGCAAACGGGGTGATTTTTCAGCGTATCGGTAAAGCGAACGGATGCCAGGTCGCCGCCGATGGCCTCGCGCATGACGTCGAACAGGGACTTATTGTCCTCGTTTTCCTTTTTGAGCGCCTCGGCCTCTTCGTCGGTGGACAGTTTCAGGTCGTCCTTGCAAACGTTGGAGAAGTCCTTTTCATCGTACTTGCGCAGCATCTGCAGGGCAAACTCGTCGACGTCGGCCGTGAGGTACAACAGTTCGAAACCGTGATCGATAACGGCCTCTGCCTGCGGCAAAAGGGCAATCTTATCCACGGTGTCGCCCGTTGCATAGTAAATCTTATCCTGTCCCTCTTTCATACGAGAGACGTATTCCTTTAAGGTCACGTAGTTGCCCTCGAAGGAGGACTTGAACAGGATCAAATCCTGCAGGATATCCTTGTGCATACCGTAATCGTTGTACAGGCCCCATTTGAGCTGGGTACCGAACGCCGTATAGAACTGCTCGTACTTTTCACGGTCGTTTTCCAGCATTTTAGCCAGTTCCGAAGCAATCTTCTTTTCCACGGCCTTGGCAATACTCTTGAGCTGTCTGTCCTGCTGCAGCGTCTCACGGGAGACGTTGAGCGACAGGTCGGCGCTGTCAACCAGGCCCTTAACGAAGCTGAAATAATCGGGCAGGAGTTCCTTGCACTTTTCCATAATCAGCACGCCGCTGGAGTACAGCTGCAGACCCTTTTCGTAGTCGCGGCTGTAGAAATCGAACGGGGTGTGGGAAGGAATGAACAACAGGGACTCAAAGTTGGAAACGCCCTCGGTCTTCTGACGAATCACCTTGAGCGGTGCCTCGAAATCGTAGAACTTATCGCGGTAGAACTGTGCGTAATCGTCGTCGGTGACGTCGCTCTCGGGCTTTTTCCAAATCGGCACCATGCTGTTGAGCGTCTGATCCTCGGTGACGGTTTCGTATTCGTCCTTGCTGCCCTCTTTCAGCTTTTGGCTCTCGGTCAGCATACGAATCGGGTAGCGGATATAATCGCTGTATTTCTTCACCAATTCGCGCAGACGATACTCTTCCAGATAATCACTGTACTTTTCGTCCTCGGTATCGGGCTTCAAATCGAGAATCACCTCGGTACCGACGTCGTTTTTATCGCAGGGGGAGACGGAATAACCGTCCGCACCGGAGGATTCCCAGCGGTAGGCCTGCGTTTCACCATATGCCAAACTGTTTACGGTAATGGTATCGGCAATCATGAAAGCGGAATAGAAACCGACGCCGAACTGACCGATGATGTCAATCTTTTCGGTGCCCTCTCCCTTTTCATTCTGCTTAAAATCGAAGGAGCCGCTCTTGGCAATGGTACCCAGGTTATTTTCCAGGTCGTTCTGCGTCATACCGCAGCCGTTATCGCGGATGATAAGACGGCGGGCATTTTTATCGGCTGTAATGCGGATTTCGTAATCATCCCGGGCCGTCGTTACGCCGGCATCGGTCAGGGAACGAAAATACAATTTATCGATGGCGTCGCTGGCGTTGGAAATGAGCTCGCGCAAAAAGATTTCCTTATGCGTGTAGATGGAGTTAACCATCATGTCGAGCAATTTTTTGGATTCTGTTTTGAACTGTTTTTTTGCCATAATAATCACCGTGCCGCCTTTGGCGGCTCAACTTTTGCATAAAAACGCGTCGGGCTTGGCGACAGCCATGACCGGGAAGCGTTTTATGTTGCGTGAACAGCGAGTGTCCGACTCAGCTGTAAGATATTTCACGCTAATGTTTTTTTGCTGATTTTGCAACAAACGCGACCGCCTGCAGGCGGAGCCGACGTTCAGTCGGCAAGCGTTGTTGAAGTGCGTGAACAGCGAGTGTTTGATTTCACTGTAAGATATTTCACGCTAGAACCTCTTTTTTTGCACATAATAATAAAAAGGTGATGACCGCAAACAGGAATTCTTTCCTATTTATTATCACCGGTAAAAGTATAGCACCCGATGGGGTAATTGTCAATCAAATGGCGGCTTTTTTCACAAAATAAACAAAAAACTCTTGACAGTCATATAAATAGTGCTATAATAAAATTTGTCAAAATTAAAAACGCATTTTGGTAGAGGCGCGGGCGCCATCAGTACACTGCCGCAACGGGGAAAACCGGCGGGGTGGAAAGGGACGGCCGCCGAAACCGCACTCGGTTTTTCCGCCGGGTCCGGTTGGGGTGCAGCACAATATGCTGCAGACTGTCACCTTTTTGGTGGAGAGCTATCGCGTGTTGAGCCGAACAAGTTTTCTTGTTTTTCGTCGCACTGTGATCTGTTCATCTGTTCACGGTGCGTTTTTTCTTTTGAAAAGAAAATATAAAGGAGAGCAATTTCATGTCGAAATCGCAAAAAATCACGTTGGCGATTGCTGCAGTCGTCATCATTGCCCTGATGGTTGTTGCCGGTGTAACCGGAAACGGCGACGTCAGCGGTACGTTTTGGTCCCTGGTTCCCCCGTTCATTGCCATTGCTTTGGCACTGATTACTAAAGAAGTGTACAGTTCCCTGTTTATCGGTGTGCTGTCCGGCGCCATGCTGGCTAGTAACTTCAGCTTCACCGGCACCGTCAACACCCTGGTGTCCGACGGTCTGATCGGTGCCGTGGAAGGCAACGCCGGTGTCTTCATTTTCCTGGTTGAACTCGGTATCATCGTGGCCCTGGTCAACCGTGCCGGTGCCGCCCGCACCTTCGGTCACTGGGCTGAAACCCACATTCACACCAAGGTCGGCGCCCTGCTGGCCACCATTTTCCTGGGCATGCTCATCTTCATCGACGACTATTTCAACTGTCTGACCGTCGGTGCCGTTATGACGCCCGTGACAGACTCCAAAAAGATTTCACGTACAAAGCTGGCGTATATCATCGACGCTACGGCCGCACCGGTGTGCATGATTGCCCCCATTTCTTCCTGGGCAGCAGCCGTTTCTTCCAACGTCGACCCCGAGACCGCCGGTATGACGGGTCTTGCCCTGTTCGTTCGCGCCATTCCCTTTAACTTCTACTCCCTGCTCACGCTGGTCTTCCTGGTTGCATTGTCCTTTATGGGCTTTGACTACGGTAAGATGGCCGGCTGCGAAATCAAAGCGCAGAACGGTGATCTCGGTGCCATTGCCGCAAAAGGCGAAGACGCACCTGTGGAAACCAACGCACGTGTCTTTGATATGATCGTTCCGATTGTTGCCCTGATTGTCATTTGCGTACTGGCACTCATTTACGTCGGCGGCTTCTTCGGCACCGACATTTGGGGCGGTACGGACTTTGGCGGTGATTTCATCGGTGCATTCGGTAATACCGACAGTACCGTCGGCCTGCCTTGGGGCGGTCTGCTGGCACTCATCGTGATTATCGCTTACTATCTTGCACGCCGCATTCTCGCCTTCGGCGACAGCATGAAATCGGTTCCGGAGGGCTTTATCGCCATGGTGCCCGCCATCCTGATTCTGACCTTTGCCAACGCGCTGAAGAACACCACCAACCTGCTGGACAGCGATGCCTTCGTCAAAGGCATCATGGAAAATGCCGGCAACCTGAAAGCGCTGCTGCCCGCCATCATCTTCGTGATTGCCTGCGTCATCGCCTTTGCCACCGGTACGTCCTGGGGTACGTTCGGCATTCTCATCCCGATTGTCTTGGCCGTATTCGATATCAATGACCCGCTGATGTTCGTCGGTATTTCCGCATGTCTGGCCGGTGCCGTTTGCGGTGACCACTGCTCCCCCATTTCGGATACCACCATTATGGCATCCGCCGGTGCACGCTGCAACCACGTGGAGCACGTTGCCACCCAGCTGCCCTACGCCATCTCGGTTGCCGCCATCTCCTTCGTTATGTTCCTGCTGGCCGGTTTCGTGCCCAACGCATGGATCTGCCTGCCTGTCGGTATCATCGTAACGGTTGGCTTCCTGTTCTTCATGAAATGGCTGACCAAGAAGACCGCTGCTGACAACCAATAATATAACCGCCTAAAAAGGGCCTGCCGCACGGCAGGCCCTTTGTTTATTGGAATTGAACTTTACGCTTCGAACGATTTGAGATCGACCGCATGAATGGCGGCAATGCGCTTTTCGGCCAATTTGTACACGTCGATATGGGGATTCTTAACGACAGTTCCCTCGTCACGACCGTATTTCTTTTGCCAGTCGGCAAGAGAAAGCCCGTCGAACATGACGACGTTTTTCCCTTCCACGTTCCAAACGACGTTGGAGTTGGCCTGCATGGAAGCCGGCGGCACGTTGTAAATCGGCACACCCTTGGTGATAAAGATATTGTGCTCAAACAACGTGGAGAGATGCGCCTCGGGGCGAGAATTGCGGGCAACGTGGTCACCGCCGAATGCAAAGATATTGTTGCGCACGGTATTGAAGGAACCGTAGTGCTGATGGAAGCATTCGGACTTGGTGTCGAATATCAGGTTATTTTGAATCAGCAGGTAGCTGGAACCTTCGTCCGGATAGATGCCCCAGCCGCCGTAGTGGTTGGAGTTCACGTTGTGGATGATATTATCCTCCAGCACGGTCCCGGGCTGCAGTCCCAGCGTGTAGATACCGCCCATATCGGACAACAGGCCGTTGCCGATGTGGTGAATGTGGTTGTGCCGCACGAGGTTATGGTGCGAAGATGAAGGCGCATAACCCCAAATCCAGCCGACGGAAACGCCGGAATAGTCCATATAGGAAATATCGTTTTCACTGAACTCGTTGTAGGCGGTGTGCATGGCGAGGATACCGCAGCCGGCGGCGTAACGCTGGCTGCCGTGGGCAATACGGTTGCCGCGTACCACGACGTGCGTCGTCATTTGCGCGTCTGCTTCACCGGCAGCGCCGCCGAGGATGCGGATACCGCCCGCACCGACGTCGTGGATATAGTTGTCTTCAATGCGAATATCGTGACAGCCCTTTTCCACGTTGATACCATGCAGACCGGTATCGAACAGACGGCAGTGATGCACAACGCAGCCGCTTGCATATTGGAAATTGACGGCACCGTGGGCGCCGCAAACCGACTGACAGTCGGCTGCCAAGCAAGATGCTTCCGCACCGTCGTTGCCGCCCATTTTAGCAGCGTATTCCCCGCGGGTGCAAAGCAAATCCAGGTCTTCCAAACGTATATCCGTCACGGGCGTTTCCGGTGTTCCGATGAACTCGAACAGTTTGTCGGTCGTGGGGGCGAACACCTCAACGTTATCGGGCGTCATGGCGTTGTCAATCGGCATATAGTAGAGTTTGCCGGCGGCAACGTCCAGGAACCAGTCACCCGGTTTGGTGAAGCCCTGCGCCATATTTTCAAAATAGTAGTGGAAGTTGGCGGAATCATTGTGCTCGTAATCCGTGGTCATTTGGAACGTGGACCGATACTTCATATCGATGCGGCCGGTTTTTGGGTCGTATTTTTCCACCGGCGTATGCTCGTCAATCCAGTAGTGATAGAAATTGATCGTTGCATTTTCAATACCGGAAAGCCCCGCCAAATCCGCTTTCTTACCGACAAACCAATGGGAGCCGTTAAAGAGCGCAACGGGATTCGGGAATTCCGTGGTTTCGGCGTCAAACGTTCCCTGTGCCGGCCAGCGGGAGGGATGCGCGCGCATACCGTTGACGTACAAATCCGAGAAGACCCATTTGCCTGCCTTGACGTCCGGAATGGCTACCGAGAAGCAATCGTGCCCATTGAAGGTATCCTTGGCAAATCCGGTCAGCTTGCGGCCGCCGATGATGCGCGCGCGGGTGCCGGGCATGGACGTGATAACCAGGCGCGTTGCCTCGGAACGGGCAATGCCGTTTTCATCTTGCGTCGTGATGCGGATGGGACTGTTCAGATAGTAGTCCCCACTCAAACAAAGGGTAAAGGGCTGCTTGGCACCGGCGTGCCGCATCTCGGAAATGGCGTGCAACGCCTCGTTAAACGTATTGAACGGGCCGACGTTGCCCCCCTCTTTTGCGGGTGAAAAACCGTTGTTGCGGTCCCACCCTTCACCGGGACAGAGATAAATGGTCGCTGCATTTTGTGCGGTCAACATAATAGTACCTCCGATGTTTTTTATTCGTTATTCGTATTCAATAGAGAATGTGTTTCTATCTTTCCGATCGGGCCTTTTTTTACAGCCCATGGAGCTGGGAAAAAAAGTGATAGAATCAACGATCTCCCACCCGCGAGCTGTACTGGGTACAGCGTGGGTGGGAATCGTTGATAGGAAAAGCGTTTCTTTTTCTACTTATCTTTCTTTGCCAGGCTTCGATTTCATTGGTTCGACAAGCGTTGCACAAGATAGAAAAAAGAATCTCTACGCTTTTCCGATCTAGCCTTTTTTTACAGCTCCATCACCCATTGTAAGGCATGGCGCATGGTAGCGTCGCCCCTTGACAATTCTCGTCCGGGAACGGCGTGAGGTCGTCATCGCGCACGGTGTCGCGCTCCGCTTTGATGCGAAAATCCGGCACCTTCATATTTTCCCCGTGGTTCACCTTGGCCAAAATCCGCACGTTCGGCACACGCACGCCGATAAATCGCTCTCTGTCCACCGTCGGCGTCAGTCTTGCCTGGAAGTCCGCATACGCCGGGTCGGCCGGTTCAAACAGTCTTTTTTGAACGTCTGCAGTCACCAATCGGGACACCCCCTCGTATTTGCCGGGCCTTATTTGCTTTGGTATTTTGCCTTGAAACGGACGACAACGTCACGCATTTCGTCATCAAGGTAGGTCATGGCTTTCTTTTCAATCTCTTTCGGGATGCCGTAAAACGCCTCTGCCATGCCGGCTGCGATGTCCGTCAAAGTATCCGCGTCGCCGCCGATGGAGATGGCCGTGTGAAGCGTGTCCTCGAAGCTTGCTGCTTCATAGAACACCTCCAGTGCCTGCGGCACCGTTCCCTGACAGCTTTCGTTAAAATCATAATTGGGCCGAATTTGGTCGACGGTTTCTTTGAAGGCATCGGGGTAATATTTCTTTTCAACGTATTGCCGAATTTCTTCCTTATTTTTGCCGTTGCGGGCCATCCAAATCACGGCTGCCACGGCTTGCGCGCCTTTAATACCCTCGGGATGATTGTGCGTCACCTCGGCCGTGAGTTTGGCAAGATGCTCGGTTTCTTCCAACGTGTCTGCCGCCCAGCCGGCAGGTGCGACCCGCATGGCGGAGCCGTTGCCGTAACTGTTGTAGGGCTCGGTATTGCCGTTTTTCAACCACACGTAAAAGCGGCCGCCGAAACCGGCATTCATCCGTGCCCGGCCGTAATGATGCATACGCTCCACCAGGCGTTTTTTGAAGGCCTCGTCGCCCTCATCCTCGCCCCTGTTCAAAATAGCGTCGCAACGGCAACCGTCATGACGCTGTCGTCGGTGTATTCACAGGCAGCGCCGACAATGCCGTCCCCACCGAATAATTGGAACTCTTTACTTTTAAACTCGTCAAACTCAAATCTCGAGCCGACAATATCACCGATAATGGCACCGAACATAATCATCCTCCATAACGTCACTTTTACAATCGGAAATCAACGTTTTATTTCAATGTTATTGTACACTATTATCGGGGACAAATCAAGGGAAAAAACTGCCGTATCACGGCAATTTCGACCGTCATGACGGGAGGCGTTCCGAATGCCGTCGTTTTCACACTTTGTTTTGCAAAAGTTCACCTATTTTTGATAAAATGGTGTATAATATAAATAAATATAAAATATTCAAAGGGAGAATGGCCATGGCAGCTGCAGTTGCGGTTGAAACGCACGATTTGCAAAAGCATTATAAAAATGAGACAGTCATCACCTATCCCGATTTGACGTTTGCGGGCGGCAAAAGTTACCTGATTTTGGGTTCGTCCGGCTGCGGCAAATCCACGTTGCTCAATATGATTGCAGGGGTGCTGTCCCCCGACGGCGGCAGCATTATGCTGGATGGGCGCGACACGGCCGGGATGACGCAAAAGGAAAAGGACCTGTTCCGCATTCGGAACGTCGGTTATATCTACCAGGACTTCAAACTGATTGACGAAATGACGGTCATAGACAATATCAACGTTTTAAAATTGGAACGCGTGGACACCTCCGCCGCCGGTGCCTGGTTGGAACGACTGGGTATTGCGGACAAGGCCAACAAAAAAATAAAGCATCTGTCCGGCGGACAAAAGCAGCGCGTCGCCATTGCACGTGCGCTGGTCAAGTCCCCTTCCCTGATTTTGGCCGACGAGCCGACCGGCAACCTCAATGCCGCCATCGGTGAAAGCGTCGTTCGCGATCTGCTGGATGCCGCCAAGGGCGCCACGCTGATTGTCGTTTCCCATGAAGAAAAGTTCATTCCCTATTTTGACGAAGTCATTCGGTTGGGAGGGCAAAACAATGCTTAAATTTGCTTTTAAGAATTTGCTCATCAAACGTGTCAACGTCATTCTGATTATCATTTCCATCACGCTGTCCGCGGGCGTGGCGCTGCTGTCCTTCAACACGGCGCGGCAGGTCAGCGACGGCATCACCAACACGGCCGGCTATTACTCCGCCGTGGTCGGTCCCGCCGGGTCCTCCACGCAGCTGGTGATGAACACCATGTATTTTGCCGAAGAACCGCTCGGCACCATTCCCTACAGCGTCGTCACGGCGCTGGCACAGGACAGCCGCGTGAAATCCGTGATTCCGTTCGCCATGGCCGACAGCTACAATGGATATTCCTGCGTGGGCACGACGGCAGCCTTTTTGGAAAGCAAATCGCTCGCAGAAGGCACGATGTTTGTCGACGGGCAGGCGGGACAGGTTGTCGTAGGTTCCGCCGTGGCCAAAACCTGCCAATTAAAGGTCGGTGACGTCATCTACACCAGTCATTCGGCCGGTGTGGCGCACACCACTGGGCTGACGGTCGTCGGCATTTTGGAACAGACGCACACGTCGTACGACACCATCGTCTTCACCCAGCTGAAAACCATCTGGGAGCTGCACGAACACGAGGGTGAAGAAGAGCACGAGGAAGAGGAAGAGCACGACCACGAGCACATGGAAAATGCCGTGTGCGCGATTCTGATCAAAACGACAAATCCCGCCACCGCCATGACGCTGGTCAACGAATACGACGGCAAAACGGTATCCGACGCCGACGGCGACATCTTCACGCTGCAGGCAGCCGAACCCATGAGCGTGGTACGCAACGTGCTGGAGGATACCAACAGCACCAAATACATCGTCTACGTCTTGTGCGCCATTATCCTGGCCATGAATATTTTGGTCATCGTGATTATCACACTGCTCAACATGAACTACTCGGCCAAGGAAATACGACTCATGCGTCTCATCGGTGTCAGTATGAAAAAAATCGGTTTATTATATATGGTGGAAAATGCCTTCATCGGTCTGATTTCCGTCGTATTGGCATTGATTACGTCCAAGCTCGGTGCGGGATTGATGACAAACTACGTACAAAATATGGGCGTGGTGCTGGATAGATTCCGCGTCTATCCCGGTGAGTGGCTGATTTTGCTGGGCATTTTGGTCATCACCGTACTGCCCACCATGATTTGCACCTACGTCATCGGCAAACGTGACGCCGCAGCGTAATGCACCTTGTGATTACAAACAGGAGAAAAACCATGAAATTCATCACAAAAATCACCTGCGTCCTGTTGACGCTGGTTATGCTTGTCTGCTCGGCCGCCCTTTGTGCCTGCGGTGACGAACCCGGTCAGAACGACGGCGGTAAAACAGACAGCCAAGACGGCGTGACCCGCCTGAGTTTTAAAAATGCCAGCAGTTATGAAACGCTGCAGTCACTCGACGGCAAGACCGTCACCATCAACGGGTATATGGCGTCCAGTTCCCCCGTCAGCGGCGCATATATCTTTTTGATGAACCTGCCGTACCAAAGCTGCCCGTTCTGCGTGCCCAATACGTCGCAGTTGTCAAACACGATGGAGGTCTACCCCCAAAAGGGTGAAACCTTTACCTACACCACGCAGGCCATCCGCGTGACAGGCACGCTGGAAGTGGCCGCCGACGGTGAGTGGTTCACCGACGATTACGGCTACGAATTCGCCTTCAAACTGGTGAATGCCGATTACGTCATTTTGAAGGACGAAGACCTGGCCATCGATACAGCCCTGTGGAACAAGATTGCCGACAGCGACCTGGTCAGCGAACTGTACAATATGCTGGATTATCTCCATTTCGTTTCCCACTGGACCGAGTACTACGTCAACAATTATACCGACCCGACAACCGGTACGACGACCCCCGGTTATTACCTGTGGCCGGCCGACGTTGACCACTATCTGCGCACGGAAAACGCGCAATGGAATTACGGCTACCAAGACGGGTATTTTGAAGCGTTAGTGACCAAAATCAATAAACTGGATGCCGCGCAGCTTGCCGATCTGGTTACCGTTGTGACACAGGCGCAGGATTTCGCCGCACGTTCCATTGCCGAGCTGGATGCCGGCAACTACACGTACGCGTCACAGTATATTGAAATGTTCGGCACAACCGATTACGTCTACACGCTGGCCAACGCCGCGTCGTTGGACGCCGAGTATCAAAGCATCCTGACCGCGTTTACCACGTGGCTGGGGTCGTGGGAACTGTAATAACAAGTTCAAAAAACACTATATAGAGTCCTCACGAATAGACTGTTGTTCTATCCGTCCAAACAAAAAGACGACCGATGATGGTCGTCTTTTTGTTTATTTTATTGCGGCTTGTGCCTCCGATCACATTGCAATCGGAGGCACAACCTTTAAAAAAGAGGTTCTTCACAAAAAGTTGTACCTTTTTAGAAAACACGAATAGGGCAAAAGCATATATTCCACGTTCCACTTGACCACGAGCCTCTGCCGACGTGATGATAATCAGGCAACGGCAGGCATAACGCTACGCTACCTGCCTGATTTGGCAACCAGCCTATCGCGTCGGCTCCTCATTGTCAAGTGGCTTTCGCGGCATAAACGCTTTTGGGTATACGTTTTTGTGAAGAGCCAAAAAAGAGCAACACTATAATAACTTATTATCATTATTAAATGAAACCCATGTCCATTCTAATGGAAGTCATACAACACTTTCAGTGAATCCGTCATACTCGCCTGAAATAGGATTCAATTGATATTTGCGGTATTTCGTGTAATCACCGATTTCGGCATTTGTATAGACGTACACGTAATTGTACTTCCACGTTTTCACACCATAAGAATATCCTTGGCAAACGCTGCTTGTCTTATGTGACTGTCCGTCAACACCGATTTCGTAATAGAACGTTTCGACGCTGATCAAATCATAGCCGGTCCCATCATAATGATAGCAGTAATCCGTCGCCGATACAATCATATCGGTACCGCTACAATATTCCGTCAGAGTATGCTTTTCGGGAATCGTACCGCAGTATTGGCAAACCCATTGGAAAGTGGAGACAACTATTTTATTACCGGTAGTGTCATAACTATCGTTGCTCGTCAAATCTTGGCGCATATTGTGATGATTGTTTAACCCCTCGTCAACCTTGATTTGCGTTTCACCCTGAACAAGGTATTTAACGTAATGACAATAATTGCCGGTTGCAACGTCCGGATACTCATAAACGTACGTATTGTGCGAATATTCAGTACCGTTTGTATATGACCATTCTTCCAAGCTGGACTGACGACGCTCGCCATTGACAATGGTGTCATAACCATATTCATACTTGGCCGAAATGATATACTGCCCTTCTTTCGGACAGGTATATGTAGTACGAGTTTCCTTTACACGACTGTTGTTGACAGAAGAATATTCATTTTCAGTTTCTTCTTTGCCCGTCACCATTTGACACTTTGTACAAACGTTTTGACGCACGGTCACTGTTACTCTGTTCCCATTGTCGGCCGTTCTTTCAGAAGATTCCTCCGGAACGTCAACACTTTGCGAGAGATGGTTGGTTCCGTCAACCCCCTGCGTTCTCTCGCCGGTTGTTGTATCGAGAGCATATTTCGTATAATAGCAATAATTACCGGACGCAGCATACCAATAATCATATACAAACGTACTATCCTGCGTCTTCACACCGTTTTTGAAATATTGCTGTCTGTTGAGCGTTTCATAGGAGATGTTGTCGGCAAGAATTCCGTATTGCATTTCATAAATTGACGATATAACGTATACACCGCTGACACAAGAATAGTCGGTAGTCATTTTTTTAGCCGGGATATCGGTATCCGTATAGTACTCGATTTCGCTTACGATTTTACGAGTAACGTTCTTACAGGTGTTACAAATCTCCTGTTGCACAGCCACAGCCACGGTGTTTCCATTCTCGGCAGTATACTCTCTTGCCTCGTTCGGAATGGCTTCATACCTTGTGCTCTTGTGATTGGCTTGCGATTGGCCGACAATCGTGAACGTCAACGATTCATTGTCCGTATTCGTACCGAAGTGATACGTTGTAGCGTTGTGTCCCGTGCAATTGCCATCGTCAACCCATTCAGTTTCTACCGAATACGAATATCCGCAAACGCGGCAGGTAAATGTATTGACATCTAAATCATCATAGCATTCATACATACGATCAAAATCACAACCATCGCCATAAACGGCAATAAAATGTTCCTCACCGCAAAGGCATATTTGATCTTGTATTCTTTGCCCGCATTGTGATTTATATGCCGTCAAATCATATAATTTGCCGCCAATATAGACGTGCCCATCGTATTGTGTCTCGGTTTCGTCAATGTATCCGCAAATTCGACATTTTCTTATGTGATTGACACCGTCCAAACAACTGGTTGAGCCTTCTATTAGTTCATACGTCCAATTGAAGTCGTGTTCATTACGTTCCTCAAGGAAGATACGTTCTGACGTTTTACTGTCAATTTGATACCGTTTATAATGGCAATAATTGCCGATTGCAGAATCAGGATATTCGTATTCATACGTGTTTTGCCATGTGGGTTGACCGTTTTCATACCACAGCGAATTTCTACGCGTTACAAATGATTTGCCGTTTGCAATAATTCCATATTCCACAACAGTGATTTGGTTGATGACAAACGTTTCATTCGTATACGAATAATAAGTATACGTTTCTTTTACAAGAATATCGTTTGCATTATATTCCTGTTCATGAACCGTCTTTTGCGTAATGGCAGAACATGCTTCGCATATTTCCTTATAAGCAGTCACGCGCACAGTATTACCATTCTCAGCGACATATTCTCTTGCCTCATTCGGGAGATCTTCGCGTCGCGTGCACTCGTGATTGGTTTCCGATTGACCGACAATTGCGATGATAAAAGGATCGTTGCCCGTATTCACAGTAAAATTATACGTCTCAACGGAATGGCCTGTGCAATTACCCTCGTCAATCCATTCGTTGACTCTCGTATAGGAATATTCGCATGCACGGCAAGTGAATACGCTTCCACCGATTTCTTCGTTGTAGGAAGATTCGAAATCACAGCCTTCCCCACGCCAAGAGATATAATGATTTTCACCGCACAAGCACTTGTATTCCGTAATGATTTGTCCACAACCGGAACCATAAAAAGTCAAATCATATTCCACGCGTGTAGCATTGTAATGGCCATCGGTGCGCAACTCGGAACAAATGACGTCACCGCAGCCTTGGCATTTATTCATGTAATTCACGCCATCCGTGCATTTCTTTGAGCCTTCTGCCAATTCACCAACCCATTGATAATTGTGGCAAACTTCCGATTGTCCATTGAAGGAGAACGTCAAAGGCTCGTTGTCCGTATTCGTACCGAAGTTATACGTTTGGAAGTTATGTCCCGCGCAGTTTCCTTCGTCCACCCATTCGAATCCCATCGTATAGAAATACCCACAAATACGGCAAGTGTAAACGTTTTTGCCGGTTTCTTCATCATAGCAATTCTCAAAATTGCAGCCGTCATTACCCAAAGCGATATCATGCTGTTCACCGCACAGACACATTTTTTCAAGGATGATTTGCCCGCATTTAGTACCGTATGCAGTCAAATCATATTCCACGCATGGACTATTTGTGTAATGTCCATCGGTCCGCAGCTCGAAAGAGCTCACATCGCCGCAGTTGAAGCACTTACACATATAGTTTACCCCATCCAAGCAACTTTCAGAACCATCTGCCAGTTCACAGGTCCATTGATAATTATGCTCGGTTCGTTCATCCAGTTGGATGCGGTCACCGGTTTCATTGTCAATACGATAATAGATTACGTGACAATAATTGCCGGTTTCAAATTCCGGATAATCGTACTCAAATGTTTCCTGCCATGAAGGTTGACCATTATTGTATCCTTGCATTTCTTCACACGTTTTGAATGATTTGCCGCTTGCAATAATGCCGTACGTAGTTTCATTTATTTGCGTCATCAAAAACGTGTCATTCGAATATGAGTAAAATGTTGTTGTTTCCTTGACAAGAATTTCGTTTTCGTTATATTCCTTTTCCAGCACTGTCTTTATCGTGATGGCAGAACATTCCTCACAAACATTCTGATAGGCCGTAACACGTACCGTATTCCCGTTGTCTAAAACGTACTCTCTTGCTTCATTCGGGAGATCTTCGCATCGTGTGCACTCATGATTGATTTCCGATTGACCGACAATTGCGATGATAAAAGGATCGTTGCCCGTATTCGCAGTAAAATTATACGTCTCAACGGAATGGCCAATACAGTTCCCTTCGTCCACCCATTCGAATCCCATCGTATAGAAATACTCGCAAATACGGCAAGTATACACGTTTTTGCCGGTTTCTTGGTCAAAGGAATTCTCGAAATCGCATCCATCGCCGCGAATACCGATGTAACGCTCTTGACCGCATACGCAAGTACTATCCTCAATTCTTTGCCCGCATCCGGAACCGTATGCCGTCAAATCATATTCAACAGAAGTCTGGGGGTAATGCCAATTAACGGTTTCTTCGTAGCTAATCGCACCGCACACCGAGCAGGCCCTTGCAACATGAACGCCGCCCGTACAACCGAGTGCCTCGTCAACCAATTCAATCGTTTGAACGAAAGTATGCTGTTCAAACATCCAATCGGTATTTTCAATCACATAGGGTTCTTTGCCGTCGAAGCAGTATGTATCACGGTTATATCCAACACACCCGTCAACGGGAACAAATTCACTGACAATTGAATAAGTGAACCCGCATATGGAGCACGTGCATACCGCCACGTCATCGGTATACTCATACTCACACTCACATTGAGAGTTGAAAAACGCTTGCTGATAGTCACAGTTGCGGCAACACGTGTTGACCATTCCGACCGTACCGCATTCGGTTTCAAACGTGTATTCGGCATCGGCAACTTCATATAAGTCATGGCCAAAATACCAAACGTAGGACGATTCCAGTCCGCAATCACGACACGTCTTTACGCAATTGAACCCATTTTCACAATTACCGTCAATCGGTATTCTGACTTCCGCACTCCAAATATGATTGCTTATTGTCACTTCGGTGATAGTCCCATCCGATTTTGTCAAACGGGTAACACCACTGCAATGAGCGTTTGCATTATAAATACGTTCAATTGCCGTGGTATTGATAACCGCACCGGCAGCGTCATAATCCACGTACTTGCCGTGCGTGATATACGTAATGGTACGGGATGCATCCTGTCCACAAGGTGCCGTTGCGTGGTAGAAAATCTGCTCCTGTGCCAGGTACCAAGCGCCGTTGTCCATTTCATAATAATAGCACCACGTTTTTTCCAGTTTGCCCCGGTTGTTAGACAGGTTGGTTTCAACCAAGCGGTAGCTTTGCGTCGGATTGGCAAAATCAACCTTTTCTTCCATCCACAGGTCAACAATTGTCCCGTCTGTCATCTCATAACTGAAGACGTCGCCGTATTCGTAAACAGTCGTATCCTCTTCCAAGACGAACGTCGGTGCAACCGGCGTTGTCGTGCCGTCGTATGCGCCGTCGCACATACTGCCGACGAAGACAACCTTAAACTGGGACTGCGGATTGGACCAGTAACCGGACAGATTACCCAAGTTGGTATATTCGTCACGATTCTGTACGCCACAGGGATCACGGTAATCATCGACCGAGGATTCCAGGCCCATGATATGACCGATTTCGGCAGTCTGTGCATCCAGCGTGAAGTACGGGATATATGCCTCGACCGTGTAACCGTTTTCGTCTTCCCAGATTTGTGCGGCAAATTGCGTACCGTCTGCCTGCACGACAGGGTTAGATGCATTATTCAACTGACCGGCAGGGTCAATTGCGAACGCGTACGGACCGTACGTGCCCATTTGGTCTGCAGACTCGGGATTGTGAGTCGGTGCGTATTGCCCGCCGTACGTTTCAGTGACGTTGAACATGATGCGGTCATCAAATCCGGTTCCGGCATACGACAGGGCTGTATCCTTCACGTAACCCAGGAAGTACAAGCCTTCATTGCCCCACAGGACGGAGACGTAACCGTATGCGTTCCACAACGGGTCGTCGATTTCATTGAGATGATACATTTTGGCAGTGGAAGCCCAAACGTCATCAATGGCACCGTCAATCACGGGCGCTGCCATATCGTCCACGTAGGATGCATAGGCAAACTGTGCGGGAATCTGACCGTATCGAGGAATCGGATTACCGTCTGAATCATACGAATTGTAGAACAGAGTCACGTTGTTATAATCCAAATCAAGCGTTTCATCCTCAAACGTCTGCAAATCAAACGGCAAATTGGTATTAATGGTGATATTTTCCGCTGCGGCATTCACCACGGTACGTTCCGGACGGGATTCACCGGTCACCTGATTATCATCCCACGTGTAGGAACCGGTTGTGCCATTCATCATATTAATGAACCCGTAAGGCCCTGCATACGTGACGGTTTTGTTGTTGAAGGTGAACGTGTTGCCGACAATATCGTTTGCCTGCGTATAGTTGGCACAAGCCAGAGAACCGCTCGAGTTCTTGATGGCCTGTTTTACAATCATTGAACCGGTTTGCGTGACACCGTTGCCGTCCACGTAAGAATACGAGACGTTGTAGTAGGTTTTATATGCGCCAAATACGTCTTCATGGTCGCCCTGCGTTCTTTCCTGTACGAAACCGTAGGCGAACCAGCCGTCATACTCTTCGGTATAGTAGGTAAACGGCACGAAGATTTCTGCAACGTCGCCAACGACGTAAGTGGAACCGGCGGGTGCCGTTACGGCACCGGCGTTTACGGTTACCTGTTGCGTCTGTGCGCCCTGTGCCTCAACAAAGCTGAAGGTAGCGCTGTTCTTGTCGGCAGCAAAGTAGAAACCGGTATCGCTCCACAGCACCTTGACACCGTCAATGGTCTGTGCGGACTGCCAAATAGCCTCATTTGCAGTACCATCAATCGTCGGTACAACGGCACTCGATGCAAATGCAGCAACGATATCGTAGCCGGCGCTGCAAACGGAACAAATTCCGTTGACGTAGTTGTGTCCGCCTTTTGCCGTCGTTACATTCGTCGTCGCATTACAAACGGTACAAATCTTTTCATAGCTGCCGGTCTGTGCGCAGGTGGCTGCCACAACGGAAGCGTCATTCTTGACCCACGTGTGCGCCAAAGTATCAATCGTATCGACAACCGTCGTTCCGCAGACGGAACAGGTCTTTTCATAACTGCCGGCCTGTGCACAGGTGGGTGTCACAATGGTGTTCGTATTTCTGACCCACATATGGCCGCTGCCGGAAGTGAAGTCAGCCTTTACGTTGCCGCAACGGCTGCATTCGTAAATTTGTACACCGGTGGTTTCACAATCACCCATCGTACTGTTTTCCGTATTCAGAACCCAATTGTGATGGAAGTCCGCAGACAATTCTGCGCTCTGCGGCATCGTTACGGATGCAACCGTATTGCCGTCGACGGCAATGGATTTCGTCACGGTCTGATAATATGCGCAATCATCGGCATATTCCAACAATGCATCCAGCGTATATACGACGCCGTGTGCCGTGCACGTATAGGTTGTCAGTTTATGATCCTTGCCGCTGTTATCCGTGTAATAGGTAACCTCTTCGGCATCATCCATAGCGCCGCAAGTGTAAGAAACGTCAATGAACCGAACCACGTCATAGCAATCGCTGCAGGCGTATGCCGTAATGACAACGCCGTCACAGTCGATATCGTAAACGGAAGCGGGAATGGTAATATCGGCATATCTGTGCGCCGTTTCATTCACCGTCTTTTGTAGGTGGACGATTTGCGTCGTGTTGATAGACAGATTGATGCCGACGTTAAACGTGCCGATACAGGTCTTGCTGTCGTGTTCCGTTTCACTCTTATCTGTCGCCATGGTCAAACCACACTTGGAGCACTTTTCGGTCGTCACTGTGTGCAATTTGCCGGAGGCGTCGGTTTGCGTCGTCACAGAGACAACCTGCATATGGCATGCCAACGTAATCTCACCGGTATAACCGATCAAGCTGTGGCAATCGCTGCACATACGATAGGAAATGGTCGTAGCGCAGGCACCGTACTTGGTCAAATTCAGGCTGGCAATTTCTTCGGTCGGATGCGTACAAACGCTACCGCAGGCCGAGCAAGTGTCACCGACCCAGGTGTGTCCCGTGGCAGGTGTAGCTAAGTTCGTATAGGTCACACCGCAGGCGGAACATTCGTGCAGCGTGTAGCCGGTCGTCAAACAACCGGGTGCTACAATGGTATCCACGTAAGTGTGCGGCAGTTTTTCCAACGTCACTTCACGCGTTACGGTGCACTTGGCGTTGGAACAGTTATAGGCATCCTTGCCCTTTACAAGACACGTGGGCGTAACGGAATTTGCCTCGTCTTTAATAAAGTTATGACCCAAGGGTGCTACCGTCTTATTTTCGGAATACGTGCAATCCTTGCGGCTGCAGACGTACACGTCGGTACCGGAAGCAACGCAGGTGGCAGCCGTGCTGCTCTGCACATCCTTCACCATATCGTGACCGAGTGCCGCAACGACGGCATTATTATAAGAGGAAGAACAACCGGGATTGGTGCAAACGTAATTCGTATAGCCGTCTGCCAAGCAGGTGGGAGAAACAATCGTACCGGCGTCATAGGCGTGACCGGTAGCGGGTGTAGATTCTTCATACCCTGCATCGCAACGCACACAACCGTATACGTTTTTACCTGTGGTCAGACACGTTGCAGAAACGCTCTTGCCGCAGTCAATGGCGAAGCTGTGGCCCAAAGGATTCACAGACGTATCGTCAAAATAGTAATCGCAGCGGATGCAAGAATGGCGTGTATACCCTGCCGTTACGCACGTCGGCGTCACAACGCGTACCGACGTTTCATTATAGGCATGACCCAGTGCGGGAATTGTTTCGGTATAATATTCATTACAATCGGGGTTCGTACATACGAATTTCTCTGTACCGGCCGTTAAGCAGTCGGGTGCAATACGGGCGTCGGAATCGGTTGCCCAGTGATGTCCCGTAGCCTCAAGCACGTCGGAATAGAAGTTCGTACAACCGGGATTGGTACAGGTATACGTTTTGCTGCCTGCGGTCACACAGGTAGCGGACACGATAACGGGCTCGCCGTATACGTGCCGCAGCTGTGCCGTTTCGTCAATCTGGGAAGTATCACCGCAGCGCGTGCAGACACGCAGCGTATACCCCTTTGCCATACAGGTGGGAGAAACGACGGTATCCTCATACGTGTGCCCATACAGCAGACAGGTTTCGGACGGTGTCAGTGCGGCAACCGTATAGTAAGAGAAGTGCGTCGTTTCAAACGTCACGTATCCTGCAGAATAGGTTGCCTTGATGGACTCTACCTGTCCTTCATTATTAATATACCAAATAGCGATACTGTCCACGTCCTCTCCCTGTTTCAACGTGTACGGCACCGTAACCGTAACCTTACCGTTGAATGCGGAGACAGAGTTGCCGCCCTGCTTTACGTTAAAGTTAAAGACGGGGTTATCGCCGATTTGTTCGCGCAATTCTTCATCCAATTCCAGCGAATCGGCAGAAAGCTTATCGGCAGAAAGTTCCAAATCACCGGCCGTACTTAACTGGGACTTGGTATTCTCATCGAAACCGATAGCGGCTTCTTTCAGCTGCACTTCACCGGCGCTCTTCAGATCTTCCGCAGAAATATCCGTCTTGGTCGCTTCGGAAGCGTCAATCGTGGTCTTGGTTGCCGTGCAGGTACCGTTGGCACAAGAGTAAGGAATCACGTTACCAACCTTAACGCCGGCCACCCAGTTATGCGCGTCGGCATTGACGGATATTGTTTCATTGTAGGAAGCCTGGCAAACGGAACAAGTATAGGTCTTTACACCGGTCGTTTGGCAGGTTGCCGCGGTTGTAATACTTGCAGTGTAGTTGTGATGGTATACCGCATTACCGGCAACGAGTGCCTTGCAATTTGCGCATACGTGATATTGTACGTACAGGCAATCCGTATCGGTGGCCTCTTCATGGTCGACGGGTTGTCCCGCAATGGCATGGCCGGTTGCCGCCTTGGTATAGACGACGTAGGTATCACCGCAATCGCCGCGACGGCAGGTAAAGGTGTCATAGCCGCGATCCAAGCACGTGGGCGACGTCGATACGCCAACCGTCGGATAATCGTGACCGAGCGCCCCTTCCGTCACACCGCAATCGGGAACGGTACAGGTATGGTCCAACGTACAGGTACGTTCACGATTCCACTTATGTCCTGTTGCTGTAATCTCGCTGCCCTGTACGACGTAGGATTGCGTGCAATCGGTGCGCGTACAATAGCGAACGACGTACCCGGCATTCAAACACGTGGGGGATACAATCCGTTCCTCGTAACCATGGCCGAGTGCGGAAATCGTATCCGTCTTGACGGCGTTGCAACCGTCGTGAATACAATGGGAGGTCAGAATACCGGTCGTCAAACAACCGGGGGCCGTCGTCACCATACCGCCGTCCCATTCATGTTCATTGGCCTGGCCGTCGGTTGCAGAACAAACTTGGCAGGTCTTGGGGAGCGTACAGGTGGCGTCAAGCCAGTCGTGCGATGCAAAATCGCCGTACGGGTTGGCACATCTGTCACAAATTGCCTTAGCCTGACAGGTTGCCGTGCCGCCGATATGATTCAGTGCGCTGCCCTCGGTTGCAAGGCAGACTTCACACTGCTTGGGCTGCAGGCAGGTTGCGCTGACCCATTTATGATCGGCCAACTGACCGTAGTAATTCAAACATACTTCGCACTGTGCGCCGTGCTGGCAGGTTGCCGTACCGCCGACGTGGTCGGTATACGTACCGTAACTCTGACCGCAGACGTCACAAAGAGCAAGCTGATAACAAGTAGCCGTGCCGCCGATATGTGCGGCAAAGTTACCGTATTCCAAATCGCAACGGGAGCAAACCGCCTTATTTTTACACGTTGCCGTGCCGCCGATATGATTCAGTGCACTGCCGCGCGTCGTTGAACAGAACTTACAGGTCTCGGGCAAAAGACACGTAGCACTTGCCCAGTCGTGCGCTGCCAAGGAACCGTATCCGGTACTGCAGCGC
>DCGU01000080.1:0-1518 GCA_002315325.1 Clostridiales bacterium UBA1770 | reverse complement strand
TACAAATAGCCTGCACTTTGCAGGTGGCCGTACCACCGACGTGGTCCAGTTTGGAGCCGCGTGTGGTATAGCAGTAAATACAGGTTTCGGGTGCAAAACACGTTGCAGCCTTCCAACTGTGGTTCAACGCAGTACCATACTTTTCACCGCAGCGGGAACACGTTGCAGCGGAATAACAGGTGGCCACGCCNNCCAGGTGGCCGCGCCTCCGGCATGACCGAGCGGGTTACCGTCGGTTGCGCTGCAGACGGCACACGTCTTTGCATGGAGACAGTCGGCGTCCAGCCAAGTATGGTCTGCCAATTCACCGTATTCCTGCTGACAGTATTGGCATACAGCCTTTTTCAGGCAGGTTGCCGTACCGCCGGTGTGACCCAATTTTTCACCGTCGGTGAAGCTGCAAACGGCACAGTATCTGGCACTGTTGCAGTCTGCGGCAATCCATTGGTGACCGATGGCCGGAATGACGACGCTATACGTATCACCGCACGCACCGCACGTGAATATGGTTTTCCCGTTTTCGGTGCAGTTTGCAGCATCCGTCGTGCTGGCATACTTATGGCCAAGAGCTGCCGCGTAGGTATCCTTATACGTATCACGGCAAACGGCGCATTCGTGCTTCGTATAGCCTTGTTCGGCACAGGTGGGTGCAACGATGGTGTCAACGTATTTGTGACCGGTTGCACTCACAATAGCATCACGATAGGTATCACCGCAAACGGAGCACACGTGTTCCGTATATCCGTCCGCCGTACAGGTGGGTGCTGCGACAGTTGCAGTGTACGCGTGTTCAGCCTTTGCACCGTTTTCAACACGGCGCACGTTGTGACATACTTCACACGTGTATTCTACGCAGCCGCCTGTCGAGCAGGTCGGTTCAACCGTAACGGCAACTTCTTTATGTCCGGTTGCCGCAATAACGGTTTTGTTTTCGATTTCACCGCACACAGAACATTTTTTCTGCGTATAGCCATCTGCGGTACAGGTTGCGTCGACAACCTCATCCACAAAGGTATGGCCTGCGGGAATCACTTCACTCCACGACTCTTTGCAATCGGGACACGTCTTAATTGTAATCCCATCTTCAGTACAGGTCGCAGATTTTTGGATTGACGATTGCACGTTGGCGTGTTCGCACGTTTTCTGCGGACCGCACGATGCAACCATTGACATAGTCATGGCAAGCAGCATTACAATAGCAATTGCTCTTGTCAAACTGTGTTTTGTCTTCATAATTGGCCTCCGTTTGAATTATGTTTTTTCTCAATGAAACAAAATGATAACGCAGTATCAATAAAATAACCACAGCGGAGATTCGCGGCAGCATTTTGCTGCACGGTTTCATCTGAATCGTCCGCTATGGCACAAGACTATTTCCCCGAAAAAGATAAACCGTGAACCATAGCGATGCTTGGGCAGAAACCGTTGATTTTCCTTTTGTCAGGTAACATCAACTCACAAAAGCAGGGGCGTAGACCGGGATTACCAAATCGTAGAGTAAAATACTATAGGAATAGA
>DCGU01000039.1 GCA_002315325.1 Clostridiales bacterium UBA1770 | reverse complement strand
TTGAACCCTTTGTCAGCAGGCTGAGACGACGCATGATGCGTCGTCTTTTTTCTCATTTACCCAATTCAACCTTCAAAGCGTCGAACAGCTTTTCAGCTTCTTCGCGGGTCAGTGCCAAACCCTTATTGGGCTGGCCGGCCTTCCAGCGGCGAATATCGTACATGGGTTCCAAATCGCCCCACTTAACGATATTGAACTGTTTGTCCCCGCCCTTGTCCTCGTTCAGGACAGCGACGTTCTTAACAACCTCATATTTGAATTCCTGCGGCATGATGGTACTCCCCTTTTTTTAATCTTTTCCGTGCATTTTCGGTGTGTATTGAGCGATACACACTTGTAGATAATATATTTTAACATAGTACTATACAAAAATCAATATATTATTTTTTATATTTCTATATTTATATTAAATAAAAGGAAGAAATTACCGCAAAAAACGGGAAAACGTCCGGTTAAATGATTTCCAGCTCGTCGCGGTCACCCAAGGGGGCAAGAGGCGAGAGCGGCATGGTCTGGTACCAGTAGGCCACCGACGTGATATAGCTGGACTGCACCAGGTATCTGCCGCCGGAACGCCAGCCCAGATCCTGAATGGTGACACGCAGCTCTTTTTCAAAGCGGATGGGATCAGTGATATGCCAGCGGTACAGACCGAAGCGGGTATTGGCACGGTACAGGCCGTCCGGCTTGAGCACCTGCACCAAACCCGTGTAGGGCGTGGAGAAGGTCGTGTACCCGATGGGCTGCTGCCCGTGGATAAGACCGGGGTTCGTGGCGGACGCAGCATTGTAGCCGTCGTCACGGACGTCGAAGTTATAGGCACCGCAGAAGTAGTCCTCGGTACCCGTGCCGCAAATGGTCGGGAAGTCGCGGTCGTCGTCCATATAGAACTTGATTTCGCCCTCGCCCCACCAGCCGTTGTTATTGACCTGCCAGGTCATATAGGTGCCGACGTACTGGCCCTTGCCCTTGATACCGTCGATGATGGTGTGAATGCCGCCTTCGGTCGGTTTGGACGTGCGGAAGGATGCGCAGAAGTAGGCGCAATCATCCGGCACGGCGCATTCGGTATAGTCAATCTGGTAATACAGCACGGCGTCGTTGGCGCTGCGGTTTTCCATGGTAATTTTGCACCCCGTGCGGTAGGGCATGTTCCAGTAGCAGTTGAAACCGCGGGCGGGATTGGCGCACACCGCCAGGGAATTCACGGGGGCATACACGTTCCAGCCGTTGCAGAAGAAGTCACCGGCCGGCACCTCGACGGCGGGCGTATCCATGCCGTCCCAGTAGAACCGTAAAATCATATCGCGCCACAGGTCGGTCCCCAGCGTCAGCCAAATATGCTGAATGGCGCCGGAACCGTGAATATCACACATGGTAAACGTCGTGCCCGGCTTAATGGTAACCGACGGGCTGACCTTCCAACCCTGCCCCAAGTCACGCGCGCACCCGGCACCGTTGCCGGTGGTATATTTGCCGGCCTCGCCGGGTTTCCCCTCGAAACTTTCGGGGCAAATGGAACGACTCTTGGCATCGGACAACAGGGACAGCGTTTGTAATGAATTTTGTAAACCGTTAAACATGGGGGGACCTCCATTAGTTTTATTTCTTTTTTTGATAAAATCAAGCCGCTTGAGAATGAGTGCAGAATGGGCGAAAACTGAGCGTCGCCGTACCTACGTACGGCAGTCGAGAGTTTTCGCCCATAGCAAAAAACGTTCAAATGAATGGAAGTTTTGCCCAACCGGGGCAAAACTATTCCTCAGATTTGCAAATAAAAAGGCTAATCAAAATATAAGTTTTAGCCAAATATGCCCGTTTCGTTTTTTGCGATCTGTGCCATTATCGAGTGGCTGCTTATTACACCGTAGGAATTTCTAAGACAGAATCTCCGAAGTACACCGTATTCTTGGCAACTTTGCAGGTTTCCTGCTCCCACCACAAACCCTGTGTATTGGTGTGCACGCGATAGCTGTGCGCGTCGCTCGACGTCACGTCCAGACGCAGGCGCTGGCCGGGCAGCAGTTTCCAGCACAACGGGCCCGTTTCACAGATGATGCGCTTCGGGCGGCCGGACAGGAAGCTGTCCACCACGAAGGGCGCATCCTGAATGACGGTCGCATTGCCGTTCTCCTCCACAACACACAGGCGGCACAGGAACATGGTGGCCGGCGCCGTGGAACCGACCGTCAATACGGCGCGCACGTTGCCCACCATATCCAGTGCTTCGGTTAAGGGAGCCGTCATAAAGGACTTGACGTCGGGGCGGAAATCGGGTTCAGGCTGCTTTGCGTGTCCCGTTTCGCCTGTGCAGAAGGTATTGGGGCCGCCGGGGAAAGAGGCGGGATTTTTCGGGTCGAACGTGAAGTTCCACTGTCCGCCGGCCGGCATGGTATCAACCAGTCCTTCGTTCGACAGGAAGTATTTTTTCGTCGCCGTGCCCTGCGGGAAATCGTCGGCCGTTTCCCACGTGTCGGCGCCGCTGTGGTAATAATTCAGCTTACCGAGCGTCACCGTCGAGAGCGGTTTGCCGTCGCGCAGGTACTCGAACCATTCGCAGGTAGGCGTACCGCGGTTGCCGTTGGTGAAAGGATAGCACCAGCCCTCGTTCACGGACAGGCCGTGGCTCCAGGGGCCGCAGATAAAGGCGGACTGTTTGCGCGTCTCTTCGGGGAGTTCGCGCCACATTTTCTCCATGCCCTGGAAGAACATTTCACACCAGCCGTCCAGCAGCAGCACGGGAATCTTGCAGTCCTTCAATGCGCCGGTTGCCTGGGAGAAGGAACCGGGGCAGGCGTCGGGGCCATAGGGCCCGCACAGGAAAATCTCGTTGAAGCGGGGCACGTCGTAGCCGTAGATGTTTTGGATATAATTTTTGGCGGGCAGTTCCTGCCAGTGCTTTTCATAGGCTTCCCGCACGTCCATTTTCCACTGTCCGTAATGATAAACGGAGGGATACCAGATGGGCAGAATGTCGGCCTTAAAAGCGCCGCCTTTATACATTGCCTCGCGCACGTCGTCGGACATAATGCCCAGCACCGCGCCCTTGACGCAGGCAGGCGCCGCATTGATGAAGGACAGCAAAACGTAGCACAGGTAACTGCCGCCCCACAGGTAGAGTCGGCCGTCGAACCAGGGCTGCTGTTCAATCCAGGCGATGGTATCCAGACCGTCCTCACGTTCCCCGACGAAGGGAATGAACTCCCCTTCACTGCCGCCCTTGCCGCGGCAATGCTGGTACACGACGGCGAAGCCGGCGTTCACCATCTCGGCGCTGTTGTTACGGTCGTTTTCAATTTGCGCCGGTTCGTTCGTAATGACGTAGGGGTTGCGCAACAGAATCGTGGCGAACGGGCCCTCGCCGTCCGGCATAAATATATTGGAACACAGGTGAATCCCGTCGCGGACGGGAATCATTTCGGTCATCGTACGCATGGTCGTTTATCCTCTTTCTTATCAATTTCGGTTGCGATAATACGATAGACGTTACTATCTTATTATTATAGTACGTTAATTGTATCACAATGCACCTGCGTTTGCAATAAAAGTTGTGCACTGCTGTGCTTTTTATGTTATACTATATAAAATGAATTTAAGCCGTCAAAGGCGGCACGGAGGATTACTATGGCTAAAGGAACGATTATCGCCATCGGCGGCGGATTTGATGCCGCCTACGATAAAATTGAGATGGCAAAGCGCGTGATGGCGCTGTCCGGCAAGGCCGAGCCCCACTACCTGTTCATTCCCACGTCGGCGTACGATGCGCTTGACCGCGACAATATCGCCCTGTACGACAAAATGGGCTGCATCACCGACGTGTTGTATCTGACGCACGCCTATATGACCGAGGCACTGGCAGCCGAACAAATCCGCCGGGCGGATATCATCCACGTCCCCGGCGGCAACCTCAAGTTCCTGATGCGTTACTGGAACAAATACAATATCGCCCGTTACGTACGCGAAGCGTACGCGGCCGGCAAGGTGCTGTTCGGCGGTTCCACCGGCAGTATGTGCTGGTTTGAGCGCGGCTACGACGACTGCGGGCCCGAAGGCAGTTTTATGTTCGTGGATGCGACGAATATCATCCCCTATTGCAACTGCCCGCACTATGAGAGCGTCAATTGGCAGTCCTTCAACGAGGCCGTCAAGACGCAGCCCTCCCCCCTGTCCGCCATTGCCTGCGAAAACGAGACGGCGCTGGTGTACCACGACGGCAAGTACGACCTGCTGATCAGTCACGCCCGCCCCGACGCCCGCGTGTGGTTCTTTGACGCGAACAAAAACTACGAACGGATTAACTTACGTGAACACCCTGATTTATTAAAACAGTTATAATTTTAAAGTAAAAGGAGTCCGTACCATGTTCAACGAGGAAAACGTCAAAAAGTCCGCCAAGGAACTTGGCATCTGTATGATCGGCCACCGCGGTTACAGCTCCAAGTATTTTATGAACACCGAACTGGCTTTCACTAAGGCCGCCGAGCACGGTTCCGGCGGCTGCGAGACGGATATCCGCAAAACAAAAGACGGCGTGTACGTCTGCAGCCATAATCACACGGCCGTTTTGGCCGACGGCACCGAGCTGGTCGTGTCCGACTCGACCTTTGCCGAGCTGACGGCACAGCCGCTGCTCAACCCTCTGACTGACGACGTCATCTACCTGTGCACGATGCGCCGCTATTTGGAGATTATGCGCGACAACAATATGATTTCCTTCCTGGAACTCAAGGGGGAATTCAATGACGACGAACTGCACGAAATCTTCGGCATGGTGGCCGAAGTGCTCACCTTGGAAAAATGCATTATGCAGTCCGACAGAATCGGCAACCTGCTGCGCACACGCACCATGTTCCCGAATATGCCGCTGATGGTCACCTTCGGTAACGGCGATGACCCGGAAAACCTTAAAATCTCCCTGGAACAGGGCTTCTCCCTGGACGTCGACTACAGAATGGTCACGCTCCGCATGATCCGTGAATTCCACGAGGCCGGCCTGGAGGTCGCCCTGTGGACGGCGAATACCGAAGAAGCATTCAAATTCTGTAAAACCTTAGGCGTGGAATATATTGAGTCTGACGTCTACGGCGGCCTTGATTAATCCGGGCTGTCAAAAAAGGTCATACCGGAAAAGCATAAGAGAAGTATTATTTTCTCTTGTACGATACATTTCGCTTTGACAAGAATAAACATCTTGCATAAGAAAGATTGGAAAAAGAACGTGCTTTTCCTATCGCCGATTGCGGCCCTTGCAGTACAAAGTACAGCGGACACACCGCAATCGACGATTCTGCCTCTTTTTTCCCTAGCCCGGCATTTGAATGGCTGTCAAAAAAGGCAGCGCAAGTTTCAATCTTTATAAATTTTTATAGTTAAAATAGGCCGTATGAAAAATAGTGCAGAATGGAGGAAAGCCTAGCGTCGCCGTACATGCGTACGGCAGTCGACGGCTTTCGTTCATAGCAAAAAACATACAAACAAATGGACATTTTGAACGCACGTTCAAAATGAATCCGCAGAAGTGAAAACAGTAGAACACTAAAACGAAAAGTCACCCGGCATTTGATATATTGATACGTTTTTTGCGTTCTGTGCATTTTTCATAGGCCCCAAGGAGAGAATTATGTTCAATGAAGACAACGCCAAAAGACCCGCCAAAGACCTCGGCATTTGTATGATCGGCCACCGCGGCTATAGCTCCAAATATTTTATGAACACCGAACTGGCCTTCACCAAGGCCGCCGAGCACGGTTCCGGCGGCTGCGAAACCGATATCCGCAAGACAACGGACGGCGTCTACGTCTGCAGCCATAACAGCACGGCTATTTTGGCAGACGGTACGGAACTCGTTGTTTCGGAATCGTCCTACGAACAGCTCACGGCACAGCCGCTGCTCAATCCTCTGACCGACGACGTCATCTACCTGTGCACGATGCGCCGCTATTTGGAAATTATGCGCGACAACAATATGATCTGCTTCCTGGAGCTCAAGGGCGACTACAACGACGACGAGCTGCATGAAATTTTCGGCATGGTGGAAGAGGTGTACGCTCTGGACAAATGCATTATGCAGTCCTTCAGCATCGCCAACCTGCTGCGCACACGCGCCATGTTCCCCGGCATGCCCTTGATGATTACCTACGGTGCCGGCGACAACCCTGCCGACCTGGAAACCTGCCTGGAACAGGGCTTCTCCCTGGACGTCGACCTCAACGTCGTTACCCGTCGTATGATTGACCGCTTCCACCAAGCGGGCCTCGAGGTCGCCCTGTGGACGGCGAACACCGAGGAGGCGTTCAAGTTCAGCAAGACGCTGGGGATTGATTATATAGAGTCGGACGTGTTTGGCGGATTAGATTAATTCCAGACTGTAATAAAGACAACGGCCGACTTGCAATATGCAAGTCGGCCGTTCCGAGTTATATTTCAACTCGTGTTTGTTGACTTTTCTTTTACAATATGTTAAACTATATATGCTTGTTTGAAGAACACTCGTATCTTCAGATGCCCCCGTCATGCGTTGGTAGCACATGACGGGTTTTTTATTTCAAAGCAACATACTGCCGGAAAACTTATTAACAAGTGAGAAACCATTTGGCCAAGACGTTTGCTTAAAAATGCACCTATGATTGGATTGCCGGAATTTATTTCTAAATCAATAAAAACGTTTATACCCTGCTTTTTATTCATTTCAGAAATTACTTTCTCATATTCACTTTCGTCCTGAACTGTCAATAATTTACTAAATGATATGGTGTTATCAACCGATTGAACGGATTTATTGCTCAAATGCATTACTTGAGGGGTTTTTGTCTCCATTCTATCCCAAAAAACACCCAGCAACTTATATGTTGATTTCACAACTCAATAACCACCCCCGTGCCCAATTCCAAAGCACGATTACAAAAATCTAACAGTATAGTTAGAATTTCTTTATATCGTGTAGGAAGTTCCATTTGCATTCTTTCTTTAATCCACGGAGTTAATTTGTTACACTTGGCCACATCAAAGAAATCCGCATCACCACCGTCAAGCAAAGAACCGCATCGAGTGTTTATTTCATCTAAATCAGGTTTAAAGAAAGCATAGTCCGTTGGAAAAAGAATGAAATCTTCTATATGGCCTGTTGAAGTCGTCGGTGCTTCCGGAATATCACCGAAATAATGCACGTCAGTCAAATCAAGAAACAAGCGAATAACCATTTTACATTTCCTCCCTCTTTTTGATTTTGAAATGCGTCTCTCCCAAATTACCGGGAGTTCCATCAAGCTTCAAGTACTGACCGCTTGCATTATCTCTAATACGTAAATATCCGGCAGCCATATCAGCAATTACAGAGTACGTCTGTCCTTCAAACACAAATTTCACTCCATCAATTACGCCTGAACTTCCGGGTGCAAATGTGTCAACAACGTCATTTATATTCACTTTTTGGTTGCTCCAACTTTCGTTGTATCTTCTTTCTCGTTCTTTGCTTCGGTCATATCGTCCTTGGTCAATACTTGAATTCGGCACTGTTACCGTAACGTAATAATTTGAAACCAAAGAGTAAGGAGTTTTTGCGTCTGCCATTATGCAACCCCCTTTGTTAGGCGATGTATATCGGCATAAATGCGAAACGTAATCCCCATATTATCCAGTTGCTTTTCTGCAATAATTTCATGCTTCCCATAGATGAGCAATTTAGTCGGCATAATTTTCAAAACCTTTGATATGAAGCTGAAATCAGCTTCAGACCTAAGTTTCACACAGCCGAGAAAACTCGTAGCCCAAATTATGTTTTTGGGGACGGCCTTAAAATTCTCTATAGATATTGGGCTGCCAATTCTGGCATTCATTATTATTTTAATCCCATTACACGCCAAGACTGCCAAAAACAGTTGGTTGAGAAGCATAATAAACTTCTGCCATTCATAGTCCATATCATCCGTCACTGTAATATCAAGTCCTATTACTCCCATATACTCTTTATAAATATGGATATCATTGATGACATTTTCCATTCTGCGATATAGGTCAACGTCAGGGCTGTAAAAACATAGAACCGTTTTCTTGGGATTCAACACCACCTTATTGTTTCGATTATAAAACGGAACAATCAAGTCCGGCTCTTCTGTAAGAAACATTTCTTTCGTAAATTGCAATAGCAAGTTG
>DCGU01000044.1 GCA_002315325.1 Clostridiales bacterium UBA1770 | reverse complement strand
GCCAGCGTATGAACAATTGCGCTAACATAAGGCTCCCTCGGGGAGGGAGCTGGATTTGCGTTAGCAAAGACTGAAGGAGTTCCCCGATAAATTAAGTCCCTGCATATATTATTTAGCGTACTATATTGAGAAGAGAACTCCTTCCGTCACGCTGCGCGTGCCACCTCCCCCGGCGGTGGAGGCTTTATGTTTCACCCGTTTCGCTGCCAATAAGAAAACACTTCCAACAAATTAAACCCGACCGCAGACGGTTCCGCCTTCGGTCGGGTTTTTTCCTTAACGTTTCCGCAGGAAACATTTCACGTGGGCTATGCCCATATTTCACACACAACGTGTATTTCACGTGCGAAGCACATTTCACTGAACGTGGTTTCCCGTTCTTCAAAAAAATAATTGTTGACAAACCCCTTTTTATATGGTATATTTATGCCAATCTCAATTGGACGTTAGAGTGTATGTCGTATATATGTCCAAAGCAGGATGGAACGACCGCCGATGCAAATCGGCTGAGGCCATACGGACAGCCGGGTCGAATGCCGAAGACCGCAGCGGTGCGGTTGGCAACTTCTGTTGCCTTATTGCCTGAGTTAAAAGCTCAGTTTTATGAGTTGGTTACTTTATAACCAGGTGCCCAGGGGCATGAACTTGTGAAATGGACAATAAGAGTAGTAAAAGTAATCTTTGCTATATAGACTCTAACGGTCAATCCGATTGTGACGCTGATTCCGTCCGCGCAACGCGGGAAGGGGAGGGAGCGGTTTTTCCGCTTTGCCTTTTTCGTGAGTGGAGGGATTCGATTTCCGTTGCATCATTTTACAGGCGGCATGCTGCACAGCGCAGTATGCTTTTTTTCTTTTTCCGGATGGTCGGAACGATTGTGAATCAGTGTCACGCGGAGGTGGATGAGAATGGAAAAAATCATCGAATTAAAAAACGTATCCAAGTCTTTTGACGGGGAAACGGTGCTGGATAATATCAGCTTAACCATCTACGATAACGAGTTTGTCACGCTGCTGGGGCCTTCCGGCTGCGGTAAAACGACCACGCTGCGCATCATCGGCGGTTTTGAGCACGCAGATGCCGGCGACGTTATCTTTATGGGCGAGAACGTCAACGACCTGCCGCCGCATAAACGCCAGGTCAATACCGTTTTCCAGAAATACGCCCTGTTCCCGCACCTCAACGTGTTTGAAAACGTGGCGTTTCCGCTGCGCGAGCGCAAGGTGCCGCGTGCAGAAATCAACGAAAAGGTCCATGCCATGCTCAAAATGGTCAAACTGTCCGGCTTTGCCAATCGCAAAGTGACCAGTTTGTCCGGCGGTCAGCAGCAACGCGTTGCCATCGCACGTGCTTTGGTCAACGAGCCCAAGGTGCTGCTCCTGGACGAGCCGCTTGCCGCACTCGATTTAAAACTGCGTAAGGATATGCAGCTGGAACTCAAGAAAATCCAAAAGGAAACCGGTATCACCTTTATCTTCGTCACCCACGACCAGGAAGAGGCGCTCAGTATGTCCGATACCATCGTCGTCATGACCGACGGTACGATTCAGCAGATCGGCACCCCGACGGATATTTATAACGAACCTGTCAACGCCTTCGTCGCCGACTTTATCGGCGAATCCAATATTGTCGACGGTATCATGCCGAGTGATTACGTGGTATCGTTCAGCGGCCAGACGTTCGACTGTTTGGACGGCGGTTTTGCCAAAAACGAGCCCGTCGACGTCGTCATCCGTCCCGAGGACGTGGATATCGTCCCGACGCAGCAGGGCAAACTCTGCGGCACCGTGACCTCCGTCACCTTCAAGGGCGTGCATAACGAGGCCATCGTGGATATCAACGGCTTCAAGTGGATGATTCAGACGACCGACCCCGTTACGGTCGGCTCCGAAATCGGTATCGCACTGGAGCCCGATGCCATTCATATTATGAAAAAGTCCCAATATTCCGAACAGTTCGGCGACTATTCATCCTTCTCCGATGAAATCGACGAATTGGCCGAGGCCGAGGCAGAAGCCGAAGCAGAGGCTGAAGCCGAAGCAGAAGCCGAGGCGGAAGAAAATGCCGAGACAGATGCCGATGCCGCAGACGACGCCACGGAAAAAGGAGAAGCCGAGCAATGAACAAACTCAAAAGAGCAGTCGGCTTCCACCGTGCGGCGGTAGCGCCGTATTCCGGTTGGGCCTTCCTGTTCGTTTTGGTGCCGCTCGCGTTTGTCGCCTACTACGCCTTCACCGACAGGAACTTCAACTTTACCTTTGAAAATCTCAGCCGCTTTTTCACCGCCGTCAGCGAAGTGACGCAGGCGGATGGGTCGCAGCGTGAGGTCCATACCTATCTCTTAATTTTCTGGCGCTCCTTAAAGCTGGCGCTCATTTCCACGGCCGTCTGCTTTATTTTGGCCTATCCCATCGCGTATTTTATGACGCGCGTCAGTCCCAAAACGGAAAAGACCATGATGACGCTCATTATGATCCCCATGTGGATGAACTTTTTGATTCGTACCTACGCCTGGATGACCATTTTGCAGGATACCGGTATTATCAACGGCATTCTGGAAAGCCTGGGCCTGTCCGCCATCCATATCATCGGTACCGAAAGCGCCGTCGTCATCGGTATGGTGTACGACTATTTGCCCTATATGGTGCTGCCGATTTACTCCATCCTGTCCAAAATGGACTATCGCCTGATTGAGGCGGCACGCGACCTGGGCTGCAGCAACGTTTCGGTGTTCCGCCGCGTTGTCTTCCCGCTCAGTATCCCCGGCGTCCTGTCGGGCATCACGATGGTGCTCATCCCCTCTATCAGTACTTTCTATATTTCCCAAAAGCTCGGTAACGGCAAATTCTTCTTAATCGGTGACGCGATTGAGGGCCAATACGTGGCCAATAACCTGCATTTTGCCGCCGCCATCGCCTTTATTTTGATGGTAATTCTGCTGGTCTGCATGACTGTTATGAAGTACCTTGCCACCAAGTACGTATACGGAGGTGAGTGACGTGAAAACAGCCGCAAAGATTTATACCGCCATCGTTTTCCTGTTTCTCTTCGCCCCCATCGCCGTGTTGATTATCTTTTCCTTCAACGACGGCAAGAGCTTGGCCGTGTTCTCCGGTTTCTCCCTGCGTTGGTACAGGGAACTGGTGCGTGACCGCGTCACGCTGGGCGCGTTAAAGAACACTCTGATTTTGGCCGTATGCGCCACTGCAATTTCCACGGTGCTGGGCACCATGGCAGCAGTCGGCATCACCTACGTCCGCAAAAAGTGGTACCGCGAGACCTTAAAAATGGTCAACGATATCCCGATTACCAATCCCGATATTATCACGGGTATCTCGCTGATGCTGATGTTCGTTTTCGTCGGCCGCCTGTTCGGTGCCACGACGAGTCTGAACTTTGTCACCATGTTGATTGCCCACGTGACTTTCTGTACACCCTACGTCATTCTGCAGGTACTGCCCAAGTACCGCCAGATGGACCGCTCGCTGCCCGAGGCCGCTATGGATTTGGGCTGCCCGCCCCTGCGCGCCTTCTTTAAGGTCGAATTGCCGGAGATTCTGCCCGGTATCATCACCGGCGCGATTATGGCATTCACGCTGTCGCTGGACGATTTCGTCATCAGTTACTTCACGGCCGGCACCGGTTTCCAAACGCTGCCCA
>DCGU01000028.1:43261-57616 GCA_002315325.1 Clostridiales bacterium UBA1770 | reverse complement strand
TGTATGTCATGCCCGACACACCAAATAAAAAACAACAGGTTGATTTACGTCAGCCTGTTGTTTTTGTTTTGCTTTTTACTTTGCTTTTCGTTTTTATCTGTTCCGATACTCTTCGGCGGTAATGCCCGCAAACTCGTTTTCAATCCACGTGCGCTTCCCGTCCGCCGTCACACTGCACACACGGTAATAATACGCCGTATGCGGCTTCAGCCCCGTATCTTCATACCGCGCCACACAATAGCATTCCAACGGCACGTCCGACACGAACGTATCGCCCCCCGGCACGAATCCCGGCTGCTCGCTGCGGTAAATTTCGTATTTCACCACGTCGGGCGACTGCGCCGCACCCCACAGAACGTACATATGTCCTTCCCCTTCTCCCGTAAACGCGCGGGGCGAGGTAATCAGGCCTGTATAAGGCCCGTCGGCTTCTTTCATCGGCACTGTCTGCCCGGCGGGGAGATACCATGCGGTATACCCAACGGTGTCCGCAGACGCGCCTTCCCGCTCATCGGGCGTTACACGGCGTGCCTGCGTGCCGTTCATCGACACCGCAACGTCATTCTTATCGGACAGGACGTGTGCCACCCATCCTTCACCGTCCAGGGAACGTTTCACACCCAGCAAGCGCCCGTCGTTCACACAAAGGAACGGAACGGGGGAACACGAAACGGCGTTGGCGCCGTGCCGAAAAGGCAGGCAGAGCAAATCCGTGACAAAATCCTCCGCCATCCGTGCAATGCCGGCGTCGTGCCGGTTGCCCGCATAGGACGTAATACCGAAGCGCAGCGTCAACGACAGATAACTGCCGCCCGTCACGTGGGACTGCAGCCAGTCGTTTGCCACGTACACGTACATGGAAGACCCGTCGCCGACGTTGCCGACGTCGGTTTTATCGGGGTGAATATGATCAAACTCGGTGACGCCCGTGTCACGCTGGAACAAGGCAACGCCAAACGAATCGTTTTCCGCGCAGCACCATTCGTGCGTTTGCATATACGTGTCGGTCCCGTGTCCGGTCAAATCTACGGCATATTCCGCTTCACAGCCGTTCAGCATACAAAAGCGGCGCGCCCCGGGAACGGCAAACGGGAAGGCATAATACAGAAAACGATAATAGCGCTTATCGTTAACCATATCCCGCAGATGCTCGATTTTATTGGTGATATCGATTTGCTTTTTCCAATCATACAGCACCACGGTGATTTCCAAATGCGCCCCTGATGCAGGCTCATCGCACGTAATACGGACTTCTGTCTGCGTTTTCGTGCGGCACACGATAAATGTAGCTTCGGGCACGGAATGAAAGGTTTGATGATTGTCCTGCGTATACAAAAACCGATTGGCCCCGCCGTTTTCTTCCAGCAAGTCCCTTTGCAATTCTTTATCAAAAATACGCGCAATGGCGCCGTCAGCCGCAAAAACAATGCGATAATACTCGTTTTCAACGGTGGGCGGTGTGACGCACGGCGTCATCGGTTCGGAGTCGGCTTCAAATTGTTCGGTCCCGATGACCGTATAGGAACACGCGGGGACAGATACGATTGCCTGTTTGTTGTCAAGAGTAATTCTGTCTTTTCTGTCGTGGGAAGAAGGATTGAAAATGAATATGCCCTGCCCGTCATACTGACGTGCCAAGGTTTTCATGGCATTGGCGGTTTCCGCCGCGGCACAGGATTGCGCTTTTTCAATCCAATCGCGATGCTGCATCCACGTTTCATACACGCGGCGCCCTTTATAGCCGGACATACCGTAGGAATGTTCGTCATGCCACATTAACCCGTTCCAGGCACGTTCAAACGCCTGTGCGGGATAGCGGTAGTCTTTGCAGTGCATGGAAGCAACGGCACAAACGGTTTCGGCCGTTGCCAAACGCCTGTCCGTATTCAACTTTTGTGACAATACGTCCGATGCGGCCAACGGCGCCTGATACCAACCGCCTGTGATTTCCCCGCGCAGCGTCGGAATAGCGTCCCCGTATTTTTCTTTCACGATATCGAACGGCTCATCCGGATTGCCCAACGTACGGAAAATCGGATATTTCCACTGCGCATTCCACATGGCAAACGTATCGGTCAAACTGATATCCGGCTCTTGGTCATCCCAATAAGATGACGTCAACCAAATATCGTACGGATACCGCGCCTCCATTTTAGGCAGCTGCTGCATCACCTTGCCGAGCATGGCGCCCATTTGATTGTCATTGGCACGGGCATCCGGCAAAAAGCCGAACACCGCACCGCCGTATTTGTAATGCGGTGTCGTCCAAACCAACAGTTTTTTGTTACCCTGTGCGCTTTGCCAATAAAACAGCATGGGGAGCGGCGACCCATATCGAACGTCGATGCGGGATGCACCGCCGCCTGCATCGGGATTAAACACAAAGCCCTGTTTGGACTTATCATTGTACCAAACGGTTGACGGGAACGGGTTCCATTGATTGGGGAAAAACATGATATGTTCGTACCCGGCGTCTGCATAAGGGGCCACAAGCCCCCAGCTCAAGCCGTTGATATCAATCATGGCCATGGTGCGGGAATCAATGCCGTACGTATCCGACAAATGACGGCGTACGTATGCACTGCGGCACACTTCGTAAAAACCGAACGACTGTGTCAGGTTCCCCGCAATGCCGGCACATACGCCGATTTTACCCGGTTTGACGTATTCGTTCACCAAACGCATAGCCGCATCCATACCGCGGTCCATCGGATAGTTTTCCCAAAACCATGACCCTTCCACCGTATACCGGTATCGGTCGTTGACAGGACGGTCTGCAGTGGCATCACACAATGCAACGGCCTTGTCCAATATCTTTTCGCTTTCATACCGCTGAATATACTGCGAATTGTGCAGCCCGATATCCGTGTGGGAAGACACCATCACGTAAATTGTCCACGTGCGCGGTTTGCACCAACGGTATGCAAAACTGTCTGCCGGTTCACCGGTGGGCAATGCCAGAGAAACGCACACATCCGTATCGGTTGTGACTGGCTCCAGCAGCAGCGTCTGCTCATATTCACCGCTGTCAACCGTGACGGTCTTACAAGCCAAGACACGGTTGCCCGCTGTTATTTTTAACTGTACCCGTTGGATAACGTCAGCCGTCGTTTTCAACACACACAACTGTCTGTCATTGCGGTCAATCACTGAAAAAGCCTGAAACGATACGATTTTCAAAGCCATACAATCCCCTCCGATTTAAATAAAAAAACATGCAAAAAAGTCAGGCAATATGCCGGTTTCATGCAAAAATCACAAACCGAATCAAATTAACACACCGTTACAGTGATCGATTTCATGCTGAATGATTTCGGCAGTCCAACCGGAATACGTTTTGATACGCGTTGCAAACGTTTCCGTTTGGCAGCGCACTTTTACGGTGCGGTAGCGTACGCAGGGACGCGGATCCCCCAATAGAGACAGGCACCCTTCCCTCGTTTCATACCGTCCGCTTTTCGCGATGATTTCCGGGTTGAACATCGTCTCGTATTGCGGCGTTCTCCCGTCGTCGTTCACAAAAACGATAATCCGTTTATGCACGCCGATCATATTGGCCGCCATACCGACACAGGTCTCCCGATGCGCCGCAAGCGTATCCAACAAATCACGGGCAGCCGGCAAATCGTCCGCCGTTGCCGGGGCGGATTGGCTCGCCAGCAGCATAGGGTCGTGTACAAGTTCCTTAATCATCGTTTCATCCTTCTTACAAATAGTATTGTTTTAATTATACCATCCTTCGGCTTTAAATACAACAAAACGGTTCTTGCAATCCCCCTCGAAATCACGTGCAGGTATCGCTGCCATGCTTTGCACGTTTATTGAGGGTAAAACATTGCTTTTTATGAAATAATGTACTATAATTCATAGTAGATTATTATCACGTTCTTTGTGCGACAATCTTCGGTTATGCCGCGTGATTTCACCCGGCAGGGAGAAAAAGACGGGAGGCCTGCGTCATGTACCTGTTTTTGGAAATTCTGGGCACCATTGCGTTCGCCGTTTCGGGCGCCATGGTAGCCATTCGCAAGAAAATGGATATTCTCGGCGTCGTCATTTTGGGTGTGACAACGGCCATCGGCGGAGGTATCTTCCGTGATCTGCTCATCGGTGTCACACCGCCCGCTTCGCTGACCAATCCCCTGTATGCCTGTATTGCGATTGCCGTATCGCTGCTCGTTTTTATTCCCTTCGTGCGGAAACGCATTGACGAAAACAAAATGGCGTTCGTCACGATTGACGCACTGGGTTTGGGCACTTTCACCGTGGTCGGTATTGCGGCGGCAGCCGATATTGAAAACGTGTTCCTACAGGTATTTCTCGGGGTGCTGACCGGTGTCGGCGGCGGTGTGGTACGCGATATCTTTGCCGCACAAATGCCCATGATATTCGTCAGACATTTCTATGCCGTGGCCAGTCTGTGCGGCGCCGTCGTCTGCGTTGCCCTGTATCCCCTGAACCGCGAACTTGCGCAAATCGTCGGCATCGCCGTTATCGTTGTCCTGCGCGTGGCAGCGGCAAAATACAAATGGAATCTGCCGAGGGCATAATTCCCGATTCATTTCTTTAGAAAGAAAAACGCAGTATTTATGACAAACGCAATCAAAAAAAGCATATCTGCCGCCTTTCGCGTTACCCTTCCCGTTATGGCAGGGTACGTGTTTTTGGGGTTGGCATTCGGCCTATTGGCCAAAACGTGCGGCCTATCCGGATGGGTTCCGGTGTTGATGAGTGTCGTCATCTACTCCGGTGCATTGGAGTTTGCCGCCGTACCGCTGCTGTGTGCCGCCTTCAATCCGGTGGGATTCTTCCTGTTGGGTGTGACGCTGAGCGCCAGACATTTATTTTACGGCATATCCATGCTGAAAAAATACGAAAACACAGGTGTTCTCAAACCTTTTTTAATCTTCGGTCTGACGGACGAGACTTTCTCCGTTTTGGTGTCGACAGAGATGCCGGACGGTGCCTCACCGCGCGCCTTTTACGGCTTTGTCACGTTGTTCGATTATTTGTATTGGAACGCGGGCACGCTGCTCGGCGTCGTTGCCGGGGACATTTTGCCCTTTTCCTTTGCGGGCATTGACTTTTCATTGACTGCCCTGTTCATCGTTTTGCTGTTGGAACAAATGAAGACGAAAACCGGCCGCATCAGCAGCATCACGGGCCTTTGCGCCGCCGGATTGGCGCTTGCCATGTTCGGCAAAGACCTGTTCGTACCGATATCACTGGGAATCATCCTACTCGGCTTGGTTGCGGGAAGGCGGGTGATTGACCGTGCATAATCTGCAAATCATTGCGGGCATTTTCATCTTTGCCGTCGGCGTTTGGCTGACACGCTTTTTACCGTTTGCCGTATTCAAAAAGACAGACCGTCTGCCCAAATACGTATCGTATCTCGGCAGCGTCCTGCCGGCCGCCATTATGGGGCTGCTGGTCATCTATTGCATCAAAGATTATCACTTTTCCGATTGGACGATGCTGCCCGTTTTGGCTGCGGCGGCTGTCGTCGTCGGCGTGCATATGTACAAACGCAACACCATTCTATCCATTACCGCGGGGACGGTCGTTTATATGGTATTGTTACGTATCTTTTAACCAAATATTATGCATCAGAAAGGAAACACCATGGAAAAAATTACGTTTTACAAAGAATTGCCGCAGGGGTACGAACCCGTCAAAACTATCGACGCCGGTAATAAAAAGATGGGCATCATCATGAACTTGGGTGCCTTATTGCTTGCGGCTGTCGTCGGCATCGTGACGTTCTTATTGCGCTTCACGGCGTTTCCTGCCGCAATGGACGTACTGCGGGAAGATATGGCCGGCATACAGGACAATATTTGGCAGACGGAAGGCGTCATTTGGGGAACGCTCGGCGTGATGTTCGTCTATATCGTTTTGCACGAACTGACGCACGGCGCCGCCTATAAACTGTTGACGAAAGAAAAGCTCACCTACGGCATCAAATTGACCTGCGCTTTTTGCGGTGTCCCCAACGTCTACGTGACGCGCAAAACGGCACTGATTGCCCTGTTGTCCCCGTTTACCGTATTCAACGTTGTATTCCTTGCGCTGACCGTCTTCACAAGCGGATGGCTGTCCCTGTGCGCCCTGTTCCTGTTTGCCGCCCATTTCGGCGGCTGCATCGGCGATTTGTACGACACGTGCCTATTGCTGTTCAAATACAAAGGGGACGTATTGGTCAATGACAACGGACCGAAACAGGTTTTCTACGCCTAACAATCGTAACCAAGTTCCAAAGGCGCTGTCATTCGCAGCGCCTTTTCTTTTGTCATTCGTTCTTCACCTTGACACAATCGGCAAAAATGCCTATAATAGTATCAATTGAGAATAGATACCAATTAGGAGGCATCATGGTCAGAAGAAATACAGTACAACGCGATTTGGTTTTAACAACCGTCCGCAAACTGCACCGCCACGTAACCGCTGACGAAGTATATAACGAAATTGTGAAAGACTACCCTTCCGTCGGCCGCGGTACCGTTTACCGCAACCTCAACGTTTTGGCTGAGGCGGGGGATATCCGCAAGCTGGAAATTCCGGGGGAAGCGGACCGCTTTGACTTTTTCACAGCCGAACACTATCACGTCAAATGTATCCGCTGCAAAAAAGTTTTTGACGTAGAAATGGACGTCATTCCGAATCTCTTGGACAAAGTTAAGGACAAACACGGTGTGGAGTTTATCGACTGCAATATAATCTTTACCGGCATTTGTCCCGACTGCCAAAAAGAAACAAAACAGTAAGCATGCAAATCACCGAGAAAAAAGCCTATTATCATCTGCCGGGTTTATTTGAGCATTACGATTTCTACAAAGTTTTCCTGCCGCTGTACCAAAAGCGACGGGATTTCTTTTACGATGGGTGCGAAATTGCCTCCATCTACGGGGCGCCGCACGATTGCCTGTGGGCCGGCGGCCGTATAGAAAACGGCACGGCGGCTGCCAATGACGTTTTGGCACTGACAGCCGCATACGGCATCTCCGCACGGTTGACCCTGAGCAATTCTCTGCTTCGGGAAGAACATTTGTCGGACGCAGACTGCAATGCCCTGTGCGCCCGTTTTGCACAGGCGGGTGCCGGGACAAACGGCGTCATCGTCCATTCGGACCTGCTGCTTCATTATTTGCAAAAGGCGTATCCGACGCTGTATTTCGTATCCAGCACGACGAAGGTACTCACGGATTTCGAGGCCTTCCGTGCCGAACTGGACCGGGACGCATTTCGCTTCGTCGTACCGGATTTTCGGCACAACAAATCATTTGACAAACTTGCGGCGCTGACGCAGGCCGAAAAAGACAAGACGGAATTTTTGTGCAACGAATGCTGCGATTTCGGCTGTACGGACAGGCGCGCCTGTTACGAGGCAGTCAGCCGTGCAGTATTGGGTGAGAACAGTCCCGCTCACGTTTGTTCATCACGCAATGCGTCGGGCGGTTACCGCTTTTCCGCCGCCATGCGTAACCCGGGATTTATCGGTGTTGACGATATCCGCGGCACCTATTTACCCATGGGCTTTTCCCAGTTTAAAATCGAGGGGCGGAGCCTGGGCAGCGCGCTGCTGCTGGAGTTTATCCTGCACTATATGACAAAACCGGAATACCAATTACAGGTGCGGGAAGAATTGTATTTGTCGAACGCGTTGGACCTTTTTTAAGGACACGTGCGCTACTGCAGAAAAAGCGAAAGGAAGATCCTATCACGATGAAAGTATGTGTTTTTCAACCGAAATATTCGTTTGACGCAAAAGAAGGCGAGGCCTGTTTTGCGGCGCTTTTACAGTTGCTGGACGACTGCGACAGCACGATGGACGTCATCGTTCTGCCCGAATACAGTGACCTGCTCTACGATGAAAAAGATCCGGAACGCTTTATTTCCGTGTCACGCAAAAACGGCATTGCTTTGGATATAAAGGTCAAAGAAACAGCCGTCCGCTGCGGTGCAACGATCTTTTACAACCGCTTTGATTTTACCGAAACGGGCATGCGCAACACGACGTTCGCCGTGAACAGCCGCGGAGACCTCGTCGGCAAATACGTCAAGGAACATCCGGCGCCATCCGAAGTGAAAACCGTTGCACAGGGCGGACACGGCCTGGACGTTTCCTACAGTTACGCCTACCGCAAACCGACCATCCTGGAAATCGACGGTGTGAAGTATGGTTTCATCACCTGCTACGACGCCTATTTTTACGAATATTACACCGTTTTGGCCAAACAAAAACCGGACGTAATTATTGCCTGCTCGCTGCAGCGCACCGACCCGCACGAGGTGCTGGAAACCTTCGGCAAATTCCAGGCATACAATATAGGCGCGTATCTGTTCCGCGCGTCGGTTTCGTTGGGAGCGGATTCCCCCGTTTGCGGCAGCGCCATGGTTGTCGCCACGAACGGTTCCATGCTGCTCAATATGCACAACGACGTCGGTTTCGGTACCGTTGAAGTTGACGTCAAACAAAAATATACCAAACCGGCCGGTTTCGGCGGCAAGCCGAAGTCGCACCCGGACTATGCAGAAGCGGGACGCCGCCCCTGGTTATATCGACCCGCCGGCAGTTTTATCGTACCGGATGACAGCACGATGCCCTACCCCCGCATCTGCGCGCATCGCGGGTTCAGTACGGTGGCACCCGAGAACAGTATGCCGGCATTCGGTGCGGCTGTTGCCCTGGGGGCACAGGAAATCGAATTCGACGTTTGGGCCACCCGGGACGGCGAACTGGTTTCCCTGCACGACGCCAAACTTGACCGCACGTCCAACGGCAAAGGCTACGTTTGGGACTACACCTACGAAGAGCTGCAAAAGTTCGATTTCGGTACCGGCTGCGGTGATGCTTTCCGCGGGCTGCACATTGTCCGCTTTGAAGAGATTTTGCAGAAATTTGCCTGCCAAACCATAATGAACATCCACGTCAAGATATGGGACGAAGCGCTGCCAAATCGATATTATAAAAAAATCGGCGACCTGTTGGAGCAGTATGACTGCGACAGGCACGCCTACGTTATGACAGTCAACGATGAGGCGCTGGAGGAATTCCACGCGCTCTACCCGCAAATCCACCGCTGCAAAGGATACGATAACGACAACGGGTACGTGGACGATGCCATTCGCCTGGGCGTGGAAAAAGTGCAATTGTTCAAACCGTACTTTGACGAAGAATCCGTGCGCCGCGCGCATGCGGCAGGCGTACTTTGCAACGTCTTTTATGCCGACGATCCGTCGGAGGCACAAAAGTATATTGACATGGGCATTGACTGCATCTTAACCAACGATTATCTGCAAATCAAAAACGCTTTAAAACTCTAAAAAAACGGGGCCGATGAAAACCATCGGCCCCGTTTTTTATGCTTGTTTCGGAAATATAATGCTGAATCGGCTGCCGGCACCGAGAGTACTTTGCACCGTCAGCCCGGCACCGATGAGGCCCGCTGCCTTTTGTGAGAGATACAGGCCCAGTCCCGATGATTTGGCATCGCCCCGCCCGTTGACACCGGTGTACCGCCCAAGCGGGTGGTATAGATTTTTTGTAAACCCTCAACGTTTAATAATGACATTTGATTGCCTCCTGTTTTTGATACCGATAGTATACCCCACCCGGGACAATCCTGCCACCGATGTCTGTGACGCAGGCGTGACAGTTTTGTCACGCGCGTTTTTCAATACTCTTTTTTAGATATAATTATAAACTTGCACGCGTGCCCCGTCAATCCTTAACAAATCAGTTTGCATATGGTATAATGAATACATCAAAAATAGGGAGGGCGGTCATTATGGCAACCATTAAAGACAGCAGTTTTCGCGTTATGTTTTATTTTGACGGCACTACGATTAAGGACAGCAGTTTTCGGATTTTATATCGTTTGGATGGGGATTGTCTGAAAGACGCTTCCTTCCGTATTTTATACCGATTCGACGGAGACACCGTCAAAGACGCCAATTTCCGCGTCGTATACCGCATAGACGGCATGACTGTTAAAGACAGCAGTTTCCGTATTTTATACCGTTTTGACAGCGACACGGTAAAGGACGACAGCTTCCGCGTAATTTGCCGCATGGACGGTCACTTATCAAGACTCGAACGCATGGCACTCGCTGCCATTTTATAAAAGGAGGAAAAACGTATGACTGATTTTGCTTCACTGCCCGGCAACGCCGCGGCCTATGACGTGTCAACCGTTCGGACGGTTGACAATCATCCCTTGCGTAACGAAGATATTTTGTTTTTGGGGTCATCTGTTACCCTGGGCGCTGCATCCCTGGAACAGTCCTTTGCCGATTTCATTGCCAAGCGCAGCGGCGCAGCCTATTTGAAGGAAGCTGTCAACGGCACAACGCTGGTGGATATCGGCCCGTCATCCTACGTGGCAAGATTGAAAAACGTGGACGTACACCGTCCGTTTACGCTGTTCGTTTGCCAGCTTTCCACCAACGACAGCAATCGGGAAGACTGTCCCGTCGGCACCGTCGGCGATACCGGGACGGACACCGTTTGCGGTGCCATCCGTACCATCACACGCTACGTCATACAAACGTGGCACTGCCCCGTTGTCTTCTATACCGGCTCTTATTATGACCGCGAAAAATATGCCGCCATGGTACAGGCACTGCTTGCCGTTACCAAGGAAGAAGGCATCACCGTTGCAGACCTGTACACAGACGCCTCCTTCAACGCCGTTTCACAGGAGCAGTATGCCCTCTATATGGCGGACCCCGTTCACCCGACAAAGGCGGGATACCTGGAATGGTGGGTGCCGCGCATTGAAGAGGCCATGATTGCCGCTGCGCAAAAGTGACCGATTTGACGGCATACGCGGTATTTTGGGCATTTTTTACAAACAATATTTGATTTTGTCCGGTCAAGGGCTGCCGCTGCGGCAGCCCTTTTCTATTTACAAAAAAGGCAAAAAATGCTATAATTATACGGATTTTTTGAAAAGAGGCTATTTATGAACTGGTTACTGTTTGCTGTCGTTGCCCTGCTCGGTTGGGGCTGTGCCGACGTTTTTTACAAAAAAAGTGCTGATGAAAACGACCGTTGGTCCCATTTGAAAGTGGCCGTATGGGTCGGATTGGTGATGGGCGTCGTGTCGCTGTGTCTCATTCCCTTTTCCGAAACGCTGGCACACGGCGAGGGCTCGTTCCTTTCCCGTTTTGCCGTCGGCACCGTGAAATATGCGCCTGCGTCGCTGTGCTACATTGCTTCCATGATTATCGGATACGCCGGCATGCGCTATTTGGAAATTTCGATCATTTCCCCGGTTCAAAATGCCTCCGGCGTATTATCTGCCATTTGCATCATTGCCTATATGGCCCTGACCGGCAATATTGCCGGTATCGGTGAAGCCTTCTCTCCACTATACGTTACCGCGATGGTTCTGATTGTCGCCGGTGTCGTGGCACTGGCCGTGGTGGAAAACAAATTATCCGCACAGGAAGCCGCCTCCGACCACAACGAGGGGAAATACCGCTTTGGGGCGCTGGCATTGCTCTTCCCCATTTTGTACTGTGTATTTGACACTGTCGGTACTGCCGCGGACGGCGTCATCTTGGATGAAGAAGCCGGCCTGGGACTGGGTGAAATTGACGTGCTGGTATTGTACGGCGTGACCTTTTTGCTGGCAGGATTTGTTTGTTGGCTGGTGCTGCGGTATAAAACGAAACAGTGGTACAATCCCTTTGCCAAGAGCGAATGGCCAAAAGGTGTTGCCGCTGCATGCGAGGAATTCGGCCAGATTTTTTACGTCTATGCGATGGCTGCCAATGCAGTTTATGCGGCACCGGTGGTGGCTTCGTACTGTATCGTGTCATTGCTGTTGTCACGTGCATTTTTGAAAGAAAAGCTAAAAGTGTCGCAGTACGTGTGTGTATTCCTGGTTATTGCGGGAATTGTCATTTTGGGATTTTTGGACGCGTAAGAAGTTACATTTGAAGAAAAAGGGCTGCCGTGATGATTTGCGGCGGGCCTTTTTCTTTTGATTATGGGGATTTGAGAACAGGGTGGAGCGGTTATTCATCGGTTGAGATATGACGTATTTGTTTGATGGACTCCTTCAGTCACACTGCGTGTGCCAGCTCCCTCAAGAGGGCGCCTTTTTAGGTTCAATGCCGGGGATGGAGAGAACGGGGGAACTCCTTCCACCAACTTCGTTGGTCCCCCTCCCCCGGCGGTGGAGGCTTTTCGGGTTCTAACCACGGATAGTGGGTAAAAGAATGATGAGCGAAAAGCGTTTAAGGATGTATCACGCGGATTACGGGGATACAGAACCCTCGTCGGCGCCAATGGGTTAGCGAAAGTTATCGTGCCAACGGCGCCGACCTAGCAGACCCGTGAACGGGTCTGCGGGGTTCGATCCACAAAAGACGCGAACAAAAACAAAAGCGAGTACTTTCGTACTCGCTTTTTGTTTTTGGAGCGGATTACGGGGATCGAACCCGCCACCTCAACCTTGGCAAGGTTGCGCTCTACCAAATGAGCTAAATCCGCATCGTGGCGACCTGGATGGGGTTCGAACCCATGACCTCTAGCGTGACAGGCTAGCGCTCTAACCAACTGAGCTACCAGGCCATCTGGTGGAAACAATAGGGCTCGAACCTATGACCCTCTGCTTGTAGGGCAGATGCTCTCCCAGCTGAGCTATGCTTCCAAATGACCCGCTGCTTTTTCACAGCGGGTATTATTATATCATGACAAAGGCAGGTTGTCAATACGTTATCGTTGATTTTTATTGGTGTTTTTATGCCTGCTCGATACAGTACAAATCCAACTGTCCCGGTGCCAGCCAACTATCCAATATAAATTCCGTTTCCGTTTCTTTAAAGTCAACGTCGGACGGATTATATCGCAGGTCGCGGAACGTACCGTCCCACGTCAGTTTGGTCACCTCGCGTACCCCGGCTGTCTTTGAAAAGTGCGGGTGGAACAGGGCACTTTCCTTTTGACTGTTATTGACCAGAGCAACGTACCGTTTGCCGTCCTTTTCAAAGAAGCTGACGATGGCCGGCAAGTCGCCGTACTCGGTGGTGATTTCCGTGAGCTGCGCATCGGTCTTCCCTGCCTCGAACAGCGGATAGCCGCCGAATGCCTGTTTGTAATGGGTGGTGGACAGGCGTTTTGCCGACAGGAAGAAATCGCCGAATTGATGCAGAAAATGACGATTGACACGCGATAAATATTCGAAAGTGGCCGTTTTTTCACCGAACTCATCAAACGGTGCCATCCGATAATTGGAGATATTGACGGCATATACGACGAACCACATCACGCCCTTCACGCCGGATGCCACGGCCGTGTTCAGCTGCCAACGGAAGTCGTCCTCGTTCGGGACACGGTAGTGATAATGTCCGACCGACAACATCGTTGTCCACAAATCGGCTCCGGCTTTTTCGGCAGCCGCAGAAAATAGGCGCAGGTTGTTGAAGTAATCCTCCACACCGGACGGCTGCGGTGCCATCTGCCCGTACATATCGTAGGACAGCAGCGGAATGCCGGCATTTTTGGCGAAATCACTCAACCACGTCGGGAAGTCGGTGCAATGCAGCAGGTCCTCAATGCCGTGCCAGTATGGATTGAAATTTAAAAACGGCGTCAGCTCGGGTGCCACACGCTTTTGAATCTGATAGGCAGCCGTTGCGTCGGCAAATGCCTTGTCGTCCAGCGGTTCGTCACCAACGTGGAACCCGAATACGGCCGGATGATGACCGAATCTATCGTAGGCCGTGCGGAAACGCTCTTCATAGGCGGCCGGGGTCACCGAGGCGTCTGCCCACAGGGTGCCGGCGTTGCGCACGATGACGCGGATATTATGCGCCTCGCAGGCGTCCAACAAAGACAGCATCTTTTGCGGGTCGTCATCGGCGTGGAAGGAGGGCGTCATGCACAAAGACATACCGAGGTCGGCCCAGTCCCTGACGTCCCGGGGGCCCTGATTGTTGATGCCGCCGTAATTCCAAAAGCCGATAGGAAATTGAGGTTTCATAGGAAGGTCCTCTTTTCTGTTGTGATAGTGGTATTATATCATAAACGGCGGGCGACAAGCAACCCGGCATACGGAATAATTGATTATATAACGGTTGAGATGAGGTGCGGTATAAAGGGGAACTCCTTCCGTCTTCGCTGCGCGAATCCACCTCCCCCGGCGGTGGAGGCTTTTCAGGTTCAATGCCGGGGAGGGCGAAGAAATGAAGTAAGCAAAAAGCGTTTGAGGATGTTACAACGGATTACGGGGATCTGAACCCCTGTTCGCGCCAAAATATGTAAAAAGCGTTTTTGCAGCGGGCGCGAACCTAGCATTGCCGCCTGCGGCGGACAATGCGGGGTTCGATCCACGGAAGACG
>DCGU01000028.1:43108-43238 GCA_002315325.1 Clostridiales bacterium UBA1770 | reverse complement strand
GCGAACAAAAACGGATTACGGGGATACAGAACCCTCGTCGGCGCCAATGTTTTAGCGAAAGTTATCGTGCCAGGGGCGCCGACCTAGCAGACCCGTGAACGGGTCTGCGGGGTTCGATCCACGGAAGACG
>DCGU01000028.1:42876-43076 GCA_002315325.1 Clostridiales bacterium UBA1770 | reverse complement strand
GCGAACAAAAACGGATTACGGGGATCTGAACCCCTGTTCGCGCCAAAATATGTAAAAAGCGTTTTTGCAGCGGGCGCGAACCTAGCAACACTGCGTTGCAGTGTTGCGGGGTTCAATCCGGTTTATTCTATCCAATTAAAAAATGCAGGACACGAATGTGTCCTGCATTTTTTAATTGGAGCGGATTACGGGGATCGAAC
>DCGU01000028.1:12926-42743 GCA_002315325.1 Clostridiales bacterium UBA1770 | reverse complement strand
CTACCAACTGAGCTACAGAGGCATTCACTGGCGACCTGGATGGGGTTCGAACCCATGACCTCTAGCGTGACAGGCTAGCGCTCTAACCAACTGAGCTACCAGGCCAGTGGTGGAAACAATAGGGCTCGAACCTATGACCCTCTGCTTGTAGGGCAGATGCTCTCCCAGCTGAGCTATGCTTCCATTGTCGTCGTCACCATGGTGGCGCGACGGCAGTAATTATACCATACGTAACATCCCTTGTCAATATATTCCGACAAGTTTTTTTGACAAAAATTTATGCCTTTTCAAAAAGGGCGTCAACGTCGGCTCGAGTGAAGACCTGCTTTTTGTCGCAGAAACGGCAGGACACCTCGAGTGCGTCCGGTTTTCCTTCCTTTTTCTGCTCTTCCAGCATCTCATACAAATCCTTCGGTCCGACGGCAATCAGCGCCTTTTCCGTCCGTTCGCGGTTACAGGGACAAACGTAATCGACGTCAATTTCATCGAACGGATCGTAGGGGATGTCGCGGAAAGCAATCTGCACAATTTGTTCGTTGGTCATGCCGGCGTCAATCATACCGGACACGTTGCCGAGATCCCGTGCATTGCGTTCCAGCAAATCTATGACGTGGCTGTCGGCACCGGGGAGCAGTTGAATCAAGATACCGCCGGCTGCACGGCAGGTGCAATCGGTGTCCACCAATACGCCGAGAGCGCAAATGGTCGGAATCTGTTCGCTTTGCGCATAGTAGGCCGTCAAATCTTCGGCAACCTCACCGGATACCAGGTCAATGGAACCGACGTAGGGCTCCCCTTCCCCATTATCACGGACAATATTCAAAGAGCCTTTGCCGACGGCACCGCCGACGTCCAATTTGCCGTTGGGTTTGAGCGGCAGTTCCACGTCGGGATTGCCGACGCAGCCGCGGACGTTGCCGCACCAGTCGGCAATAGCCGTTACGTGACCGAGCGGGCCGTCACCGGCCAGCGTCACCGTCACCTCATCATTCTTTTCCCCCATCAGGCTGCCCATCATGGATACGCCCGTCAACAGTCGGCCGAGCGCCGCCGTTGCGACGGGAGCCGTATGGTGGTAGGCAATGGCACGATTGACCAGCGCCGTGGAATGCATCACGATGATGCGGGCGCTACCGTCCTGCGACATAGCGCGAAATATCGTATTTTTACTTTGATTCTCGTTCATAATTGATTTTTCCTTCTTTTCTCTATGCAACAAATGCCGCGGTTATTTTTTGCAGCGTGCGGTAAAATACCAGCGCTCGCATTTTTCCCCGGGAGCCGTACCGTTGAAATCCGCCTCTACGGCAAGGCATTCAAAACCCGTTTCCTGCAAAATGGTTAGGATTTCATCCTTATCGTAGCAGCGCTCGATTTGATGCTCGGTTTCTTTCCGATACAATCCGTCCTCTGTCTGCGTGAAAATGGTCAGGTCGAAATCACAGGTTTTCTTTTCCCGGTCGTAATGGTTCTGCCAGCCGCAATAGACGCCGTCGGTTTCGTTTTCCAAAATATAATCGTTATCGCCGTAAACGTTTTCAAACTTATACGGCGTATTGACGTCAAACAGGAACAGGCCGTCCGGATCCAAATAGTTGTGTACGAGCGCCAGGCACTTTTTCAAATCTGCCGGTTTCAACAAATAGTTCAGACTGTCCAGGCAGCAGACGACGGCACCGACCGTGCCGTAGAGTTCAAACGAGCGCATATCCTGCTGCAGATACAAAATCGGGTTGGGTTGTCCCGCCATAAAGGCCTGCGACAGCATCTCGGCAGAGCCGTCCACACCGATCATATCGTACCCGCGCCGTGACAGCTCGCGCGTCACAACACCCGTACCGCACGCCAGGTCAAGCACAAGTTCCGGCCGTGCCGGCAGATATCGGTCAAACAGGCGTTCCATATAGTCTGCCCAGGCGGCGTAATCAATCTCATTATTCAATTGTTCGTACACCGCTGCCAGCGCGTTGTAACCCTCACATCCCATTTTGGCCGTCCTTTCCCACCGTTCCCGGCGGATTTTATTATCATCGTATTATTATATCACTTTTGGGGCATTTATGAAACAGTATTACTTTATTCCTTTCCTATTCAACGCTTTTTAACCTCATTCTGAAAACGGGGAAAAAGCATCCAATGGCTTTGATTTATGATCAAACCTTATTTTGCACGTTTTTAGGGGCTAGGAAAAAAAGATGCAGAAACGCCGAAAGGCCCCCGTCAGACGTACATACTCGTACGTCAAGGGAGCCTTTCGACGTTAGGAAAAGCACGTCTTTTTACGACATTTACAAAAAATCGTATTGACGTACGTTTTCCGACATGTGATTCAAAACGCAAAAGAACACTTCATTGCTTTTCCGTTCTGCGCTTTTTTTACAGTCCCTAAATCAAATTCCCAAAACGGCGCCGCCGATAATCCCTGCATCGTTTCCGAGTTCGGCAATGACAATCTTGGTCTGCGCCACAGCGTCGCCGCCGTACTGTGCACCGCGCACTTCGGGCATCAGCAGATCCAACAGGAACTGCTTTTCGTTGGAGACACCGCCGCCGATGGACAGAATCTCGGGCTGGAAGATATTAATCAGAGAAGCAATACCGTTTGCCAAATAGTGCACGTAGGACTTGACGACCTCGGTGGCAGCCTTATCGCCGGCACGCATACCTTCAAATGCGGTACGACCGGTGACACGGCCCTTGGCAGCCTTCATTTCGTTCATCATGGTGGGAACGCCGAGAATGTTGCACTCGTCAATCTTTTCTTCCGTCATACGGATCAGTGCCGTAGCGGAAGAGTAAGCTTCCCAGCAGCCGCGGCGGCCGCAGGTACAGGGACGACCGTCCACAACGATACCCATATGACCAAGTTCACCGCCGGCATGGTTGAAACCGGTGTACATTTTGCCGTCGATCACGATACCGCCGCCGACACCGGTGCCGAGCGTAATCATAACGCTGTTCTTGACACCGCGTGCTGCACCCGCGATGGCTTCACCCCATGCGGCAGCGTTAGCGTCGTTCTCTACGTAAACGGGCAGATTGTTCAAGCGTTCGCTGAGCAGTTTGCAAATCGGGAACTTGCTCCAACGCAGGTTATTGGAATATTCCACAACGCCGTCGGTGGAATTGATGGTACCGGGCGCTGCAATACCGGCAGACACGACGTCGGCAAGCGTAATGCCGGCTTCAGCCACAACCTTCTTGCAAAGGGCGGCCATGTCGTCCATAATCAGCGCTGCTTCACGGTCTGCACCGGTCGGCACGCTGCCCTTGGTAATAATTTGATATTTTTCGTCAACCACACCGACGGCAATATTGGTTCCGCCGAGGTCAACACCGATACGATACTGTGCCATAATTCATTCTCCTTTAAGAAATACGCAGCCGAAGCCGCAACTTAACTTGACATCATTATACTATATTTTAGGACGTTGCACAATGCTTTTTTTCACGGTTCCCGTTTTTTCTTTTTTCGCCAATATATAATGCCGATTGTTGACAGTGATTAAAGAAAAGTAGTATAATTATTGTGTATATTTATTATAATAGGGGAAACTATGCCAGCACGTACAACCAAGAAAAACGATATATTTCGCGTCAACGTCACCGCACTTTCCAATATGGGGTACGGTATTGCACACTTGCCGGACGGCATGGTGATTTTTGTCCCCGGGACCGTGCCGGGTGACGTCATTGATGCCAAAGTCATCAAAATAGCCTCCGGCTATGCGGTCGGGCATTTGGAAGCCGTTATCACGGCATCACCGGAACGGCCGGCCGAGCCCTTTTGCTCGGCGCCTGCCTCCTGCGGCGGCTGCGTCTATCGTGACGTCACCTACGAGCGGGAACTGCAATACAAGCACGATGACGTCGTCGCTTCCTTCCGTAAAGCGGGTTTGTCCGACGTGACCGTAGAAGCAGTACGTGCCACGGGCGTCACAACCGGTTACCGCAACAAAGGGCAATACCCCGTAGCCGCCGGCAAGGACGGCCCTGTCGCCGGCTTTTATGCGGCCAAAACGCATCGTGTCATTGCCGCCGAAGCCTGTCCCCTGCTCCCGCCCGTATTTGCCGACATTATGAAGACGGTCTGCGCGTTTGCCAAAGAATACAACGTGCCGGCATACGACGAAACCACGGGCAAAGGACTATTGCGCCACGTGTATTTGCGGATGGGGTTCGTTTCGGGACAGATTTTGGTTTGTCCCGTCATCAACGGCAAAACCCTGCCCCACGCCGACGCATTGGTTGCAGCGCTGCGTGAAAAATTCCCTGCCGTATGCGGTATCGTTCTCAATCACAATATGCAAAACACCAACGTCGTGTTGGGGGAAACCTACACGACGCTGTGGGGGACGCCCTATCTCACCGACGTGTTGTGCGGCCTGACGCTGCGCATCGATCCGGCCGCTTTTTATCAGGTCAATCACGACGCCACCGAATTACTGTATGGTATTGCCGCCGAAAAAACAGACCTGCAGGGTACCGAAACGCTGCTGGATTTATATTGCGGCATCGGTTCCATCGGGTTGTCGATGGCGCACAAAGTTCAATCCGTGTTCGGCATTGAAATCGTGCCGGAAGCCGCCGCCTGTGCCGCGCAGAATGCCGCAGCCAACGGCATCACCAACGCGCGCTTTGTTTGCGGTGACGCGTCGGACGCCGAAAAATTTCTGGCCGCTGCCGCCGTGGACGGCACACCCGTTGACCCCGACGTGGTGGTTTTGGACCCGCCGCGCAAAGGTACGACACCGGAACTCATCGAGGCGATTGCCAAACGGAACGTGCCCAAAATCGTTTACATTTCCTGCAATCACGAGACGCTGGCCCGTGACTGCGCCCTGTTCCGTGAAAAGGGCTATACCCTCGGCACCGTCACCCCCGTCGACCTCTTCCCCCGCACGGGACACGTGGAGACAGTAATAGGGCTATGTTTGAAGGAGAAAAAATGATTATCAAATAAAGTGAAAGAACCAATAGAAGTTGACCACACTCTGGTTTGGATAGATTATGAAGCGCTAAACGGAATGATGTATTCTGAAATGCAAAATGATGCAATAAATGAAACAATAAATACGTTTTTATTGCAGAGCAAGCCGCGTTGAGATGGCAGCAGAACTATATTTCAAGTGCGTTTTTAAATAACGGAAGAAGATATGCAATATGTTTGAAAGCTTATGGATAATTTGATAAAAATAAAGAAAATGATTAAAAAAGCATTCGGCGGGATTAATTTGACTTGGCCCAAAATCCTGCTGTTTGCCGTCGTGACCGGTGTATACACGGCGCTGGTATGCATCATTCCACAGTTGAAAGACACCTCGCTCCATACGATTGCGGTAACGATGGAAGTGTGGATTTTATTCGGCATTATGATTATCATGAACGCAAAGTCCAATTTGGATTCTGCGCTGAAATGTTTTGTATTCTTTTTGATCAGCCAGCCGTTGGTGTATTTGTTGCAAGTTCCCTTCAGTTGGCAGGGGTGGAACCTGTTCCAATATTATAAGTATTGGTTCGTGTGGACGCTGCTTTGCTTTCCCATGGGTTTTATCGGGTACTATATCAAAAAGGATAAATGGTGGGGCTATCTCATTTTGTTCCCCATGATTCTGCTCACGGCGAGCAGCTACGCAACGTATTTAGCTTATTTTACGTTCTGCCGTCCCTGCTACATCCTAATATCCTTTTTTTGCGCCGGCGCCATGCTTCTCTACCCCAACGTTTTGTTCCATAACAAAAAGATTAGACTGATCGGCACCATCATCAGTGCCCTGCTCATTGTAGGAATTACCATCAATACTTTCATCCATCCGTTTATTTACGACACGGACTTTGGAATGACCGTGGATGGTGAAAGTCTCACCCAAGCGTATACGGTATCGTTGGCAGATCCCAAATACGGCGACGTATCCGTCGAATATCACGAATCACTTGACTCTTATATGGTGCACGGCGATTTTACGAAAAAAGGGAAAACTGAGCTAATCGTCCAAACGCCCGACGGGAAAACCGTACGGTACGACTTTGTCATCGGGTTCCAGACCTATGAAATCACGGAGAAATAAAGGACTGCACATGAGGTTTAATCATGCATAAAATATGTATTGTGGGGCCGTCAGGTGCCGGGAAATCAACGTTTTCCCACAAGCTCGGCGATATGCTTTCATTGCCGGTGTACCATTTGGACAATATATTTTGGCACAAAGACAAAACCCACGTGGACCGCGAAGAATTTGATAACCGATTGCGGGAGATTCTTGCCAAAGACCGTTGGATTATCGACGGGGACTACAGCCGAACGTATGAAATACGATTCGAGCAGGCAGATACGATATTCTTTCTGGATTTTCCATTGAACGAAAGTCTAAACGGCATAAAACGCAGAATAGGAAAAACCAGAGCGGACTGTCCGTTTGTGGACCAAGAGGTAGACCCTGCATTTGAACAATGGATAAAAGACTGGTTCGTTGACACCCGACCGGTACTTCTGCGTTTGTTGGAAAAATATAAGGACAAAGAAATCATCGTTTTTCACACCGTGGACGATATCCGTGCCTACATAAAGCAGAACAGCAAAAACACGATCGCCATCACGTCGGGCGATTGCTTAAATGAAATACTCGCTGCCAGATATCCGTATGACGTATTCGTCCCTTTCAGAGAAGCCATGATCAACGGGCGCTATTCATCCGCATTGTTTTCCGAAGCGTTTGCCAATGAACGGGCAGCGTTTCATCAGGTTCCGGTGGAGGAATACAAGGAAAAGCTGAAACCCTTTACAGATATTTTGGATAATCCCAATGAATATGCGAAAATCACGCTCTATTTTGGGGATGAACCTTTTTGCCTGGCAAACAAAAAGGCCGTTATGGAGGCCCTTGCGGCGCACGGATACCGCGGCACATTGGTGAACAATACGGTGGATGAAACGACCGGTGACGTTTTATTTTCCGCGGTGACGCAATAAACCGCACCGTCATCTATCCCCTGCACCGGACTCGCGGCAGTCGCGTCACTTTCAAAAATTGAAAAAAGGAGTCGTTATGACTGAATTAGAGAAATTAAAGGCGATGCAGCCGTTCAATACGGATGACCCCGAAGTGATGGCCGTCAAAAAACGCGCACGGAAACTGACGGCGGCACTCAATAACAGTTCCGAAGATGAACCCCAAAGACGCACGGAAATACTGAAAGAGTTATTCGGGGATTGTACGGACGATATTTTTATCAAACCGCCGTTCCGATGCGACTACGGTTTTAACATTCACGCGGGGAAGAAATTCTTTGCCAATTACGACTGTATCATGCTGGACGCCGGTCCGATTACCATCGGCGACAATTGCCTGTTGGGTCCTAAAACCTGCATCTATACGGTAAGCCACGATATCAACCCCGTGAAAAGGGCGCAGGGCATTTCGTATGCAAAGCCGATACAAATCGGCGACAACGTATGGGTCGGCGGCAATTGCATTATTCTGCCGGGCGTAACTATAGGAAATAACGCGATTATCGGGGCCGGTTCCGTTGTCACAAAAGACGTCCCGGACAATGCAGTCGTTGCCGGCAATCCGGCAAAAGCGCTACGGTATCTCACAAAAGAAGAAATTGAATCATAAATAAAAGGTTATAATTTGGGAGAAAAAGCCATGAAAAACGCAAAAATGATGAATAGAATCTTATGCGTATGTCTGTTGGTATTGATGATAGTCACCTGTGTCGCCTGCGGCACCGGTTCCGAACCGGTTACAAATTATACCGGCGCGGAAAACTGGGCCTTCTATGCAGAAGGCAGCGGCGACGCCGATTTGTTCTTTATTTGCCCGACGGTCGATATGGGTACGAACGGCAATTACAATATGAGTTTGGACGACGAGGTGACCAAAGCCAATTTTGTCGGTGCCACCCGCATGGAACTGGGCATCTATGACGCCAATGCCACGGTATACGTACCGTATTACCGGCAAGTCTCCTTCCCTGTTTATTCCATGACAAGAGAGCAAGCCGAACCCTATTTTTTGATTGCTTACGCAGACGTGAAGGCTGCGTTTGAGGCATATTTAAAACAGTGTGACGAAAGCCGTCCTTTAATTTTAGCCGGATTTTCCCAGGGGGGCGGAAATGGTCATTCGCCTGTTGAAAGATTTCGGCAATAAGAAATCCGTTGCCGACCGTTTGGTGGCAGCTTACGCCATCGGCTGGTGTATGACCGCGCAGGACGTGGAAGAATGCCCCTGGCTTGTTCCTGCCGCCGGAGAAGCGGACACGGGCTGTATTGTCATTATTAATTCCGAGGCGGAAGGCATTACGGATTCCCTGTCGGTGCCTGCCGGTACTCGGTCCTATTGCATCAACCCGCTGAACTGGAAGACCGACGGGACTGCAGCTGACGCTGCCGAAAACAGCGGCGCCTGTTTCACGGACTATTCCGGTGCGATTGTGAAAGAAGTACCGGCGCTGACCGGTGCCGTCATCAATACACAGCGCGGAACGTTAATCTGTACGGACATTACGCCGTCGGATTATTCCAACGCACTGCTGCCCGACGGCGTATACCATTTGTATGATTATCAGTTCTTCTATCGCAATCTGCAGGAAAACGTTGCCGTACGTCTTGGGGCATGGCAGGACAAGCACTGACCGGCCGCGGCAGTTACGTTATGAAAGCAAACGTTGATGCCCATATTGCCGGTATATAACCACGCAGAAAGTCCTTCAACACACAATACGGAGAAAAAATGAGAGTAGAAACGGAACGTCTTGTGGTTGACCCATTACAAGCGTCGGATAAAGAAGATTATTTTACGAATATTTCACACGACAAAACGGTACTGGAAACGTTTGTCTGCCGGTATGCAGAGACACTCGATGACTTTGATTTTGCGCCGTATCTCACACGGGACGATATTTTCGCCATCCGCCATAAAACAACCGGCAAATTGATCGGTATCTTTGTGGAGTGTGAAAAAGACGAAGCCAACCACTCCCTTGAAATCGGGTATGGTATCGGTCGCGCCTATTGGAATCAAGGGTATATGACAGAAGCGGTCAATGCTGCATTGCAATACTATTTTGACAAAACGGATTACCGCACCGTATACGCCTCCTTCTTCCCCGAAAACGTCGCCTCTAAACGAGTCATGGAAAAATGCGGTATGACGTTCAGCCACGTATGTGAAAAAGAATTTACCTATTTAGGTCGAGAACGGGATTTAATTTATTACAAAATAACCGTATCGCAAACGTGAAGTGCAAACACGGCAATCAAAATTGCGCAAAAAGAGGACAAAATGGAATTCAGATTAGCCAAAGAACAGGAAAAAGAGATTATTTTAGCCATGTACGACGGTGAGCGGTTCACGCCGCACTGTGCCTGGGACGAAGTCTATCCCACGATGGACAACATTACCGCCGATATGGCCGCAGGCAATTTATTCGTATTGGAAGACAATCGGCAAATCGTTGGTTCCATTGCCGTCAACCGGGAAAACGAAATCGTTGACGAACCGCTGTATTCGTCGCAGGATGCTGCGGAATTCGGCAGGGTTATCGTATCCCGCAACGCGCGTGGTAAAGGATACGGCAAACTGCTGGTCCAAAACATGGAAAAAGAGATTGCCCGTCGCGGCATTCATCACGTTCACATCCTGGTTTATCAAAACAGTATCATTGCCGCCCGCATGTACCAAAGTTTAGGATACGTCAAACGCGGGGAAAAAGTATTTTCCGACATTCCTTTTATTTTGTTTGAAAAAGACGTTTGACAGGAACCGAAATTACCGTTAAACGTTTATCGTTTATCCTGCCGTCTGTCAAAAACAGCCATTGACGGCAAATCATTACCACAAACGCAAAAATCATAAATCATTATTCTATCACGGAGCAAACAATGGGAAAACTGGTGCAATTTGTATTAAAAATGATGATTGCCGGCGGCAAAAAAGCGGCCTATGCGCTGGACGACGCCACACAGCGTCCCCGGGAAGAGCAGGAAAAACTGCTGCGTCGAATTTTGCAAAAGTCTGCCAAATCCGAATACGGCGTTGCGCATCATTTTGCCGAAATTGATTCCGTCGACGCTTACGAAGAGAACGTACCGCTCGGCGATTACGATTCTTTCGCCGGGGACGTTGCGCGAATGGTCGCGGGACAGGAAAACGTCCTGTCAAGTGAGAAAATCGTGCATTTTAACGTCACCTCCGGCACCATGGGCGCCCCCAAGAAAATACCGGTGACGGAACGCCACGTTTCACTCTTTAAAAAATACCATGCTAAATATTTAAATTATATTGCGGCAAAAGCCGTCGGGACTGCTTGGACACGCGGCAAAGGACTGTCCCTTTCCGAGGGAACGTACAACGTTTTACCGACCGGTGTCACCATCGGGTCTGCGTCCTCTCTGCATACGGCAAGAATGCAGAAAGCAATGCCTTTTCTGCCGTTTGACACGATGGACTTGACGTATACGTCACCCAAAGAGGCACGCCAGCCGTCGACCCTGGGTGTTTATTCCCGCTATCTTCACGCGTTGTTTGCCCTGCGCGAAGAGAATATCACTTACGGCAACGTAACGTTTTCCAGCTTGCTGTTGGAACTCTTGCGTTATATAGAAATTAATTGGAAAATGCTTTGCGATGACGTAGAGAACGGAACGGTCAACGCGGCCGTTGTCATGCCGGACGCAGAACGCCAAAGCGTTACCAAACGTCTCTCCCCGATGCCCCGTCGTGCCGCGCAGCTGCGGCGTATTTTCGGGGACCATATGCAAGAGCCGTTCGGTGCCTTGATTTGGCCGAACCTGTCTTTCTTTATTTGCGTCGGCGGTGACGGTTTTCAGCCCTACACGGACAAGGTTTTATCACGGTATTTGGGGAAGAACGTACACATCCTTTATATGGGACTGTCTTCTTCCGAAGGACTGTATTCCGTACCGCTGCAACCGGACAGCCCCGATGCGGTCTTTATTCCGAACGGCGTCTATATGGAGTTCCTTCCCGTTGTCGACGGCGAACGTGACCCGGACGGGGGCATCAAGCATCTTTGGGAACTTGAAACCGGGAAACAATATGAACTCGCAGTCACGAATCTGTCCGGCCTTTACCGCTATCAATTGAAGGACGTGATTGAAGTGACGGGTTTCTATCACAAGACGCCCACCATGCAGTTTTTACACCGTGCCGGATATGCCATCAATATTTGTGCGGAAAAAACGTCGGAGGCGGCCCTGCGGTATGCCGCTGTCGAGACGTGCCGTGAATTGGGACTGCATCTGTACGATTACTGTGTGTGCCCCAAACAGGACGACAACGGTTCAAGATACATATTTATGTACGAACTAACTGCCTTACCCAAAGGTCTTACGCGTGAACGTTTGCGCGAAATCACGGAAAAGTATTTGATACAGGCCAACCCCGATTACCTGGAGGAACTGCAAACAGGTAACCTGCAGCCGACCGAGGTGACCATTCTGCAGGTTGAAACCTTTATGCTCTACCGCGATTTAATGATTATGAAAGGGCGTTCCGCAACCCAATTAAAGCCGGTGCACGTCACCTCCAATCCCTTCCAGGAGCGGTTCTTCCTCGGTTTGGAAGATACCGAAGTATGGGACGCTTAATTTTTATTTGAAACATCGTTAACGCTACCGATAAACCAATTTGATAAAGCCGCCGCGTGCGGCGTGGAGTGCCAATTGATTTCTTTTATTATTGCATTACTCTTGTTAATCACGGGATATTTCGTTTGGGGACGAGTAACGGAAAAAACGTTCCATCCGGATGAACGCGTCACCCCGGCTCTTGCCGTCAACGACGGCGTAGACTATCTGCCGATGCCGACGTGGAAAGTATTCTTGATCGAATTGCTGAACATCGCCGGCACCGGTCCCATTTTCGGTGCGCTCAGCGGTGCCGTGTTCGGCCCGGTTGTCTATATTTGGATTATCTTCGGCTGTATCTTCATCGGCGCCGTACACGACTACACCTGCGGTATGCTTTCCATGCGGCACAACGGTGCCGCCGTTTCCGAGCTGACAGGCCTGTATTTGGGAAAGTCGATGAAACAGGTCATGCGCGTCTTTTCCGTCATTCTGTTAATCATGTGCGGCGTTGTCTTTACAACGGGACCCGCCGGGTTATTAACCGAATTGACCAAAGGAACCGTCAGCACAACCGTCTTCTTCGTCATCATTACGGTCTATTATTTTATTGCAACGTTCGTGCCGATTGACAAAGTCATCGGCCGCCTCTACCCACTTTTCGGTATTTGCCTGATTGCCATGGCCGTCGGCGTTGCCGGTTCCCTTTTGTTCTCCGGCCGATTTGAAATGCCGGAACTGTGGACCAATTTGACCAATCAGCACCCGGGGGGCAAAGCGCTGTTCCCGTTTGTCTTTATCACGGTTGCCTGCGGTGCCGTTTCCGGTTTTCATGCGACGCAGGCCCCGATGATGGCCAGATGCTGCAAATCGGAAAAAGTCGGCCGAAAAGTATTCTACGGCGCTATGATATCCGAGGGCATCATCGCACTGGTTTGGGCCGCGGCAGGCGTTTCGTGCTATGACAGCACACAGGCATTATTGGCGGCAGGCGCCGGCTGCAGTGCCGTCGTCTATGCCGTTTGTCAGACCACCATGGGCAAAATCGGCAGCATCATTGCCATTATCGGCGTCGTCGTATGCCCGATTTCCTCCGGTGATACCGCCTATCGTTCGGCACGCCTCACGCTGGCGGACTGGTTCAAATACGATCAGTCAAAGCTGAAAAACCGTATTATGCTGACCATACCGCTGCTGGCGGCGGGGACCGTCATCAGCCGCTTGGATTACAGCGTAGTTTGGCGCTATTTCTCGTGGTCCAACCAAACGCTGGCCACCATCGCCCTTTGGACCGTCAGCGTTTATCTGCTGACGCGAAAAGAAACAACCAACCGCTCGATTGCGCTGATGACAGCCATTCCCGCCGCGTTCATGACGGCGGTTGTCACCACGTATTTTATCGTGTCGACGGAATGCCTCGGCTATTTCTTTGAAAAGTTTGGCGTCCCGTATCATACGTATTTTTGGATAGGACTTTGCGGCGGCCTTGCCGGTGCGCTTGCAGCCCTGTCTGCGTTCCTTATTTTTGCGCACCGTCATCAAACGCATCACGACGTAATCGGTTAACGTAAATGATTGACTTACGTATTTGAAACGGCGTATGCCGTTTCCCAATAACAACAAGCACAGGAGTACCCTAACGTTGAAAATCTATCTGCACGAAACAATGACGTTGGCACCGCATACTATCGATGCGATTTCCGACAAAATCAGCGAAATTGCCGGCCGTTTAAAAACAGAAAAAAAGGACGCCGTTCAATTCCGCCTGATTGCGGAAGACGTTTTAATATCTTATATGCATGAATTTGGTGAGAACACCCCCTGCACCGTCAAATTATATCGTTCCCTCACCAAATACTATCTATCGGTTTCCGTAGCCGGCGCAGATTACAATCCTTTGGTTAAACCGGGAGACGGGCACGAATATACCCATTTGCTTTGGGAGAACGCCGCCATTACGGCGTCCCACCAATACACCGGGGACGGCATCAACCAAATCCGCCTGCCCCTTCCCCGTAAAAAGCCGAGCGGCGAACTGTTGTCTGTTTCGGCCATCGGTGCCGCCGTGCTCTTCTGCTTTTTCCTGTCCCTGTTCCCGGAAAACGTCGGGACCGTGATTGCCGATGACATACTGTCCCCCATTGGGAAAGCCTATTTATCACTGGTTTCCATCGGCGGTATTTCCATGATTTTCCTGTCCCTGATATCGGCCATTGCCGGCATGAGCAGCATTCGGGAATTAAAAAGTACCGGAAACGTCGTCATTCGGCATATGATGATAAAAAATGCGGCTTTTGCCTGTTTTTTTGCCATTTTAGTACCTTTTATCTTTCCAATCGTCAGTGGCGGTGACACTTCCGTCAGCGGTGCAGGTAAACAATTACTGGATATTGTCATCGGCATTATCCCGGAAAATCTCATCGACCCCTTTCGGGACCAAAATGCCCTGCAGGTTTCCTTTTTGGCGTTGCTGCTGGGTGTATTTCTCTTAATCAACAAAAAGCGCGCCGGGACGGTCATTCGTTTTTTTGATGAGTTAAACCGTGTTGTGTTAGCCGTCATTCGGTTTATCTGCTCTTTCATGCCGTTCTATATTTTCATCTCCTTTTCCGAGTTGTTACTATCGAATCACGTTGCCGATTTGAAAAAATGCAGCCTGATTCCCCTCACCGTTCTGCTTTTTGCCTGCATTGTCATTGCGGTCACCAAACTTGTCAGCAAATGGCAATACAACGTACCGCTGCCTGTCAACGTAAAAAACAGCGTCAGCATTGCCCTGACCGGCTTTTTAACCTGTTCGTCAACAGCCTGTTTGGAAGCCAACCGCGGATTGGCTTTGGATGCCTATCACGTCGATGAAGACCACTTACAGTTTACGCTGATTATGCAGCATTTACTGAACAAAGTCGACGTCATTATTAGTTTTTTGTGTTTTACGTTTGGACTTTGCAGCGTATTCGGCGTGGAATACAGTCTGCCCGGCTACGTCGTCATGGCCTTCACGGTCATTCTATTGGGAATGGCAGTGCCGCCCGTCCCCGGCAGTTCCATCGCCGTGTTGACGCCGCTATTGCTTGCCTCGTCTTTACCGGATGAAGCCGTTGCCATTTTCACGGCAATCTTCGTTTTCACCAATATGATATTAACGGGGACCAAAGTGTTCTGCGTCGGTGACGATTTGATAGTTCTTGATAAAAAAATCGCGCAGCAAACGGTTCACGCAAAATGAACCAGAGCCGTTTTTGCGGTATGGAGATGATTTTTTATGACACCCATTTGTGATTTTCATGCTCACGTTTTTCCCGATGCAATTGCTGCGAAAGCGGCATGCAGCATCGGTGCCTTTTACGATATTCCCATGGAAGAAGACGGGACGCTGTCCGGTCTGTTACGGAACCACGACAGCGCCGGTATCACGCACGCCGTCATTCATTCCGTGGCGGTAAAGCCCGGCAACGTGCAGGCTATCAACACCTTTATTGCGGGTGCAGCGGCGCAAAATCCCGACCGGCTGACCGGATTCGCCGCCATTCACCCCGATTATCCCGATTTGCCGGGGCTGATGAACGAGGTCAAAGCGCTGGGGTTAAAGGGCTTTAAAATCCACCCCGATATGCAAAAGTACGCCCTGGATGACAAATCCGCTCTGGCTATGTTCGACACCGTGCGCGCCGCAGGGCTCCCGATTTTGATTCACACGGGCGACAACCGCTATTCGTATTCCAACCCGCAGCAGCTGGCGCGGGTTCTGTCGGAAATTCCGGGGCTGCAATGTATCGCCGCACATTTCGGCGGCTATACCGAATGGGATGACGGCGCGCAGTTTTTATCGAAATATGAAAACGTATGGATTGACACGTCCAGTTCCCTGCCCTTGATTTCGGATGAGCACGCACGCAAACTCATCGGCTCGTTTGACGAGAACCGTATTCTGTTCGGCACCGATTACCCGATGTGGTCCGCCGCGCAGGAGTTGGTACGTTTTCACGAGTTGAAATTACCCGCTGCGCTGGAAGAAAAAATCCTGTGGAACAACGCGCAGCGTTTTATACAGTAATAGACCGAATTGTCCCGGGAGGAACCGCATGCAGAAATATATACCGTTGGAGACTTATTCGCGACGCAGTCAATTTGAATATTTCTCGTCGCTGCAAAACCCGCACGTCGGGGTTACCGCAGACGTTGACGTCACCGACTTGCTTGCCTTTTGCCGTGAGCGCGGTTATTCCTTCTATTTGACGTTTATGCATGCGGCGGCTTTGGCTGCCAACGGTGTACCCGCTTTTCGGCAGCGCATTGACGGTGACGGCATTGTCGAGTACGACTTTTGCAACACGTCACACACCGAAAGTGCCGGTGACGGCAACTTTTGTTTCTGCACGTTGCGGCACAATTTACCCTTTGCCGAATATATCCAACAAGCCGAAGCGGCACAAAAGCGCTGCCGGGAAACGAACGAATTTGCGGAAGATCCGGATGCCGCGTCACTGCTCTTTATCTCCTCTTCCCCGTGGTTCAAGTACACCGCGCTGATACAACCGACCAACGGCGCCAAGGATTCCAACCCCCGCATTACCTGGGGCAAATACGAACCCGATTGGCGCGGTCGGCAAATGATGCCGGTATCGCTGCTGTGCCACCACGCGTTGGTGGACGGCGCCCATTTTGCCTTGTTTTATGCGCATTTGGGCGAAGAAATGAAACGCATTGTCACGGGCGGGTAATCGTCTGACGCAGGACCGTCTTCCCGCAACGCACGTAAAAACACAAAAAACAAGTAAAAACGCAACAAAAAATGAAAGATAAACGATTTCTATCAGTCATATACGCCGTGGCGGCAGCCGTATTTTACGCCATCGGCACGCCGTTTTCTAAACTTTTGCTCGCCTACGTTCCCTCGACCTTTATGGCATCCTTCCTGTATTTTGGCGCAGGCCTCGGTATCGGCTGTATCTACATATTCCGATTCAAAAAGGAGCCGCGGACAGACCGCCTTGAAAAAAAGGATTTGCCGTACACCGTCGGCATGATTGTCCTTGATATTGCGGCACCGATTTTTTTGATGCTCGGCATCAAATTGGGAACGGCATCGGAGGCCGCATTACTCGGTAATTTTGAGATTGCCGCAACAGCCGTCATTGCCCTGCTCTTATTCAAAGAGAAAGTATCCGCAAAACTGTGGATTACCATCGGTTTGATTACCGTGTCCGGCATTCTTCTGTCCTTGGACGGCACGAGCGGGTTTTCTATTTCCGCTGGGTCGCTGTTCGTGCTCCTTGCCACCGTATGCTGGGGACTGGAAAATAACTGCACCCGCAGCATTTCCGATAAAAGCACGTACCAAATCGTCATTTTGAAGGGATTCGGCTCCGGTTTCGGCTCCTTTTGTATCGCCTGCGCCATCGGCGAAAAACTACCGGCACCCCGATACGTTTTGGCGGCAATGGTACTCGGGTTCGTCGCCTACGGATTGAGCGTATTTACCTACGTCCGAGCGCAGCGGCATATCGGCGCTGCCAAAACCGGTGCATTTTATGCCATCGCACCTTTTGTCGGCTCTATTTTGGCACTGGTTATATTGGATGAACCGCTGACCAATCGATTCGGTATTGCTTTTCTGATTATGATGGTCGGCACGGCGTTTGCCGTAGCTGATACCATCGGACAGGCAAACCGACAAAACTGACATACGATTACGATTAGACAGGAAAGAACGTCAAATAATGAAAACAACCACGTACACGCACGTCACGCACGAGTTCCCGCCCCTATTTGATTGTAACAGCGAAATTTTAATTTTGGGGTCTATTCCATCGCCCAAGTCCCGTGCGCAGGCCTTTTATTACGGGCATCCGCAAAACAGGTTTTGGCGGGTTACGGCGGCCGTTTTGGGGGAACCCGTTCCCGTTACAACAGACGAAAAACGCGCCATGATGCTGAAGCATCACATTGCCCTGTGGGATGCATTGGAAGAATGCGACATTTGCGGTGCGGGCGACGCATCGATAAAAAACGCAAAGCCGACCGATATCCCTTGGCTGCTTACACAAACGCATATCAAACGGATTTATGCCACCGGCGCCGTTGCATTCCATTATTATATGAAGTATAATTATCCGCGCACCGGTATCGAGGCGGTTAAGCTGCCGTCCACGTCGCCGGCCAACGCCGCCGTATCCGCGGAAGCATTGACGGCTGCGTATCAAATCATTACGAAACAAGAAAGCGACTGAATCATGTGTACGAGTATTATCTCCAACCGCCGCAAGACCATCGTCGGCTGGAATTTGGACATTTCGGGTTTAGAACACCGCGTCCGTGTCGACGAGGGTCGCGGCGTCTATATTGAAATCAACGACAAGACTGAGGGGTGGATGCCGCTGTTCGGTGCCAACAGCCGCGGCGACTTCGTCGGTATGCCCACCTGCTGGCCGGCAGACAGCCGCAGTGACCCGGGGGATGGGTGTGAGCACGTCATCATGCTGGACATTGATATGCTGCTGCAAAAGAAAACGATGGCGGAAATTCGCCGCATCGTTGCGGAAAAACCGGTTTGCAGCGTGCAGGGTTTAACCTTTATGGGTTCGCTGTCCGACAGGGACGGCAACGTGCTGCATATCGTACCGGGACAGGGTTACAAGTATTATGAAAAACCGCCCTATCAAATATTGACCAACTTTTCCCCCTTTAAAGGCGACAGCGAGCAGCACCCGTGGATGGGGCTGGACCGTTATAAAATCGGTGAAGCCATGCTGCGGGAAGCACCGGAATCCTTTGACGTGCCCGACTGTTTTGCCGTGCTGAAAGCCGTTGCGCAAAACGTTTGCCCCACCGTCGTATCCATGGTATTCGACGTAACGGAGAAAACCGTGTACTGGTGCGAAGACCAAAAGTGGGACGAAGTGACCACGTATCGTTTCCCCTGAAAAAGCAAAAAACAATAAGGATTTTGAATAAAACATATGGAATTTAAAGAAATTACGCAAACCACAAAGACCGGTCTTGCCGTCACCTTCCGTTCGGCAGAACCGGAGGAAGCCCAAATTGAAATCGACTATTTAAAACGCGTCTGCGGTGAAACGCCGTTCCTTTTGTCCGATGCGGACGAGGTCAATTACACGGAAGAAGGAGAGGCCGCCTACCTGCAAAATATCAAGGGCGACCCGCGCGGATTGATGCTCAACGCATACGTGGGGGGCGAAATGATCGGCAACGGCTCGTTCTCCGCCGTGAGCGGTGCGCGGCGCCTGCGCCACCGCTGCTCCGTCGGCATCGCCCTTTTCAAGGACTTTTGCAATCAGGGCATCGGCGAACTGTTATTGTCCCACCTGATTGACTGCGCGCGGGAGGCGGGATACGAACAGGTTGAATTGGACGTCTACGCCATCAACGTGCGCGCCATTCATCTGTACGAAAAGCTCGGATTTGTCCGCACCGGCGTTGTCCCGCATGCCGTCAAATACAGGGACGGTTCCTACACGGATTTGGTTTTAATGGCCAAATCGTTACAATAAGCAATATCATTACGTATCGGAGGTTTATATGGAACGCTATGCTTGGAAAGCCATTGTGAAGGACGGTAAGCTGGATGAATACTGCCGCCGCCACAATGAAATTTGGGAAGAAATGAAGACGGTATTGGCCGAGGCAGGCATCGTCAACTACACCATTTGGAACGTCGGCAACGAGCTGTTCGGGTACTACGAGTGCGAGCGAGGCATCGACTTTGCTGCCAAAGTGCAAAACGAATCCCCCGTGGTTGCCAAATGGAACGAATATATGAAAGACGTCATGATTATGGAACCGGATCCAGAAACCGGCGCACAGCCGCAGCTCAAGTGCGTCTTCAAATTCAAAACGGAAGATTGAGGTTTCCCTCCCCTATGGCAAAAAAGATAATCCGGTATCTTATTTGTGATATCATTGCTTCGATTTTTTTGGCCGTTTCCATCGACTGTTTTGCCGTAGCGGCCGATTTTGCCCCCGGCGGCACTTCAGGCCTTGCCGTGATGGTCAATTATCTTTTGGATTTTCCCATCGGCTGGGTGACGGTCGTTCTGAACGTGCCTATCATCCTTTTTACGTTCAAAAAGCTGGGCCTTCCGTTCTTCCTGGCGTCGATAACGACAATTTTAATCAATTCGTTATTTACCGATTACGTCGTCAGCCGATTCCCCGTATTCACCGGTGCCCGTATTTGGGCGGCCGTTTTGGCCGGTGTCTGCGCCGGTATCGGGTACTCCATCATCTTTAACGAAGGTTCTTCCACGGGAGGAACGGATTTTATCATTGTGGCGCTCAAGCAAAAGCACCCGAAAACGTCTTTCGGCGTTTTTTGCTTTATCATCGACGGATCGGTCATTCTTTTATCGATTTTCGTTTACGGCGAACCGTGGCCCTTGCTGTACGGCGCCGTATACACGCTTGTTTGCAGTTTATGTATGGACGGAACGACCAAACTTATACAGACGTGCAGCGCGCATCGTCAAGACAAACGAAAAACAGACGTTACCGAATAAAGCTTTGGGGGCGGCGGCCGGATCGGCCGCCGCTTTTTCTTTTATACTGTACTCTTGTATTATTGGGAAAAATATTATATAATAAAGATGATTTTTTATTATGACGATGCGCTTGAAGGGGGAATTTACGTATGCACAAAACCAAAAAAATACGGATACCGCTGCTGCTCCTTTGCTGCATTTTGCTGTTGGTATTGGGATACGTCGGTTACGTTTTCGTATCCTACAGCCGACTGCCGGATCATCTGCCGCTTACCGTTTCGGGGAGCGAAACGTTATCGAACGTACAAACCGGCACTGCTTATCGGGTCGTATCATACAACGTCGGCTTCGGCGCATACAGTGCCGACTACAGTTTCTTTATGGACGGCGGCAAAGAAAGCCGTGCCCGTTCCGCAGACGCCGTGGAGACAAATCTGGGCGGTGCTGCAGGCGTGATTATCTCGAAAGAACCGTCTTTTATCCTTTTGCAGGAAGTGGACGTCGACGGTACGCGCAGCATGCATATCAACGAGCGTGATTTGATGGTTGAAAAACTGAACGCCGATACGCTCTGCTCGTGGACGTTTGCCCAAAACTACGACAGTGCCTATCTGTTCTACCCCATTTTGAAGCCGCACGGTGCCAACCAATCGGGTATTATGACGGTTTCGCAGTTCAACATCACGTCCGCAGAACGGCGGTCCCTCCCGATAGAATCCGGTGTAACAAAACTCGTCGACCTTGACCGCTGTTACAGCGTCAATCGTTTTGCCATTGACGGCAGCGATAAAGAATTCGTGCTGTATAACGTTCACCTGTCCGCCTATACGTCGGACGGTACCATTGCGATAGAACAGTTGAAAATGCTGTGCGCCGACATGAAAGCCGAATATGAAAAAGGCAATTACTGCGTTGCAGGCGGCGATTTTAATAAGGATTTACTCGGCAATGCCGGAGACGTATTCGGTGTTGCAGCGCCGGAAGGCAGCAACTGGGCACAACCCATTCCGGACGGTATCATCCCGACCGAGCTGACGAAAGTTGTTCCCTTTGACGCTGAGAAACCCGCGGCATCCTGCCGTACCGCATCCGAACCCTACAATCCGGAAACCTCATTCGTCATCACGGTGGACGGGTTCATCGTTTCCGCCAACGTGGAAGTGATTGAATCAAACGTGATCGATACCGGTTACGCCTATTCCGACCACAATCCGGTTTACCTTGATTTCATTTTGCACTGAAATATCGTTTTATCCCGTATTTTCCTATTACGTCATTTGGAGGATTTCCCTTGAATACTTCGTTCCGGCGAACACGCCTTGCCTGTTTTTATTCGTATTTATCCATGTCGTCGATTTTCTGCCTGCCGGCATTGCTGTTCGTCACGTTCCGCAACACCTACGGCATTTCCTATACGAAACTGGGGTCATTGGTACTCATCAACTTCGTTACGCAGTTCGGCATTGACCTCATTTTCACTTTTTTTGCAAAGTACTTTAACATTAAAAAGACCGTCAGCATCATGCCTTTTCTGACGTCGGCGGGTTTATTCGCCTACGCCCTGCTCCCGATGCTGATGCCGGCGCACGTCTATCTCGGTCTTGTGATCGGCACGGTACTGTTCTCGGTTTCGGCGGGACTGTCCGAGGTTCTGCTTTCCCCCATCGTTGCCGCCATGCCGTCCGATCATCCGGACCGCGACATGAGTATGCTGCATTCGCTGTACGCTTGGGGGCTTGTGTTAATGATTTTAATCACCACAACGTTCCTGCGTATATTCGGTACTGCGAATTGGCAATATTTGACTATGATTTTGGCAATTCTGCCGCTCGGTGCCGGCATTCTGTTCCTGACGTCTCCCATCCCCGCAATGGATTTAAGCGGCAATAACGTGAAATCGGCCGCCTCCAAACAAACCAAAGGCATTGTGCTGTGCGTACTGTGCATATTCCTGGGCAGTGCGGCGGAAAACGTCATGACCAACTGGATTTCCGGTTTTATGGAAAACGGACTGCGCATTTCCAAAGACGTGTGTGACGTCGTCGGCATGGCCGTCTTTGCTGCAGCTTTGGGATTGACACGCACGCTGTACGGCAAATTCGGCAAAAACATCATCAATACGTTGACCATCGGTATGATTGGTGCGTCTGTCTGCTATTTGACGGCCGCACTGAGCCCAAACGTCGTCGTTGCCGTGATTGCCTGCATTTTGACCGGCGCGCTCACCGCCATGCTGTGGCCGGGCACGCTGATTATGATGGAAGAAAATATGCCCGCCCTCGGCGTAGCCGCTTATGCCCTGATGGCTGCGGGCGGTGACTTCGGCGCCGCGGCGGCGCCGCAGCTGCTGGGCATCATCGCTGACAAAGCAGCCGCAAGTGCCTGGGCACAAAAACGTGCCCTGGAGGTCGGGCTATCTACCGACCAAATCGGTCTGAAAGTCGGCATGCTGGCTGCAGCGGCCTTCCCGATTTTGGGAACGATACTTCTCTTTGTCATTCGCGGCGTTTTCAAAAAGAAAAAAGCCGACTGATTCAATACGTATTATATTTTTCGGAGGTACTTATGAAAAAAATTGTTTCCGCTCTTTTGACGTTTACCATGCTTTTGACCGCCCTGTGCCTGTTCACCGCTTGCGGTAATGAGACCGATTCCGGTGCTGTCAAGGCCGTTATCACCGTAAAAGACTTCGGCGACATCACGCTGGAACTGGACGCTGAAAATGCGCCCTTAACCGTAGAACATTTCATCAAACTCTGCAATGAAAAGGCCTATGACGGTTCCTACTTCATCCGTATGCAGGCAGGGTTCGTGCTCCAGGGCGGTGACGGCTGTACCGACACCTCCACCGTTAAAGGTGAGTTCACCTCCAACGGCGTCAACAACCAACTGCAGCACAAAAAGGGCGTCATCTCCATGGCGCGCTCCACCGATCCGGACAGCGGTTCCTGCCAATTTTTCCTGGTTTTGGACGATGCGGCGCAGGCCTCCCTTGACGGCAGCTACGCCGGCTTCGGTCGGGTCGTTGACGGCTGGGACGTAGTGGAAGATATCTGCAACAGCATCACTTACGACGATTTTTATCCCGATTATTATTACGGCTATTATATGGGCTTTTTGCAGGAGTCAAGTTATATCCAAATCGAGTCCATCCGTATCGTCAAATAATATGACGGTTCAAGAATTATACGAAAAACTGGATGCGGCCATTCCGCGCGCGCTGTCCTGCGACTGGGACAATGACGGCCTGCTCGTCTGCCCGCAAAGCAACAAAGAAGCCAAACGGGTCCTCGTTGCACTGGACGCATCGATGACAGTGATTGAAAAAGCAGAAAAAGAGGGATACGACGTCATCGTCACCCATCATCCCCTGATTTTCCATCCGCTGGCGGCCCTGTCCGATACCGATCCCATCGGCGCCCGCGTTTTACGCTTGGCACGCGCCGGCATCGCCGTGATGAGTTTCCATACGCGGCTGGATGCCGTGGAAGGCGGCGTCAACGACACCATGGCGAAACAATTGGGTCTGCATGACGTTTCCCCGTTTTGCGGGGACGGCATGGGGCGCGTCGGTACTTTGCCGGCACCGCTGTCGTTATCTGCGTTTGCCGACCTATTCAAATCCGTTACGGGCGCGCCTGCCGTCACGGCAGCCGACGCCGGCAAAGCCGTACACCGCGTGGCCCTGCTCGGCGGTGCCGGTGCCGATACCTATACCGATGCGCTCCGCGCCGGTGCCGACACGCTGCTCACCGGTGAAGAACGGCACAACTGTTACGCCGAAGCACAGGAGTGCGGTATCAATTTGATTTGCGGCGGCCATTACTACACGGAAAATATCGTGTGCCAAACGCTGGCGTCGCTGGTAAACCGTATTGCCCCGGACACAGCGGTCACAGTGGCAGACAGCTGTCCCTGTGTCACGTTATAAGGGAAAACGGATACCGTTAAGCGTTAAGCGTTAAGCGTTTACACGATGAAAATGAGGAAATATCCATGACAACGGAAGAAATAAAAGCATTTTTTGACGGGGATACCTACGCGACCAAAGTCACGGGGATCACCATTGAGGACGTAAAACCCGGCTATTCCAAATGTCGGCTGATTATCACAAGCAATCACCGCAATGCGGCAGGCCTGGTGATGGGCGGCGTGCCCTATACCCTGGCTGATTTTGCCTTTGCCGTGGCGACCAATTCCGGAAACGAGGTCATGACGGTCACCACAACGGGGCAAATCACCTATTTGAATCCCTGTCGCGGCAATGAACTCGTGGCCGAATGCGTCATGTTGAAAGACGGACGGCGCAACTGCTTCTACCGTGTGGACATCCGGGATGAAAAGGGCGAAATGATTGCCACCGTGAATATGTCGGGGGCGCATCTCGATAAAAAGCCGTCGCCGCTGCTGACGCTTTTGGGGTAACTGAAATAAGCCAATATCACGTGAAGGAGAGTCATTATGATTTACAATTCATTCCAAAATGAAAAGCTTTCCGCCCTGGGTATGGGTTGCATGCGTCTGCCGGTCATGGCAGACAATCCCGACCAAATCGATAAAGAACAGACCCAAAAGATGCTGGCGTTTGCCATGCAAAACGGCGTTAATTACTACGACACGGCCTACGTATATCACAGGGGTGAGTCGGAGAACGTGATGGGGGAACTGCTGCAGGACTACCCGCGCGATTCCTTTTATTTGGCCGACAAATTTCCCGGCTTTTCCCAACAGAACCTGACGCACGTCAAGGAGATTTTTGAAGAACAGCTGCAGAAATGCCGCGTGGATTATTTTGATTTTTACCTGGTGCACAGCGTCAGTGACGGCAATATCGATGCCTATTTGGACCCGCAGTACGGTCTGCACGAGTACCTGCTGGAGCAGAAAAAGAACGGCCGCATCCGTCATTTGGGCTTTTCCACCCACGGCTGTATGGATACCGTCAAACGATTCCTGGCCGTTTGGGAAGACGATATTGAGTTTTGCCAAATCCAGTTGAACTATTTGGACTGGACCTATCAGCACGCTGACGAAAAGGTAAAACTGCTGACCGAGAAAAATATACCCGTATGGGTCATGGAACCCGTGCGCGGCGGACGGTTGGCCAAGCTGACGTCGTCCGCAGAAGAAAAACTGAAGGCACTGCGCCCCGACGAATCAATTCCCGCCTGGGCATTCCGCTGGCTGCAGAGCATCCCGCAGGTTGTCGTTACCCTGTCCGGCATGTCGAATATGGCACAGCTGCAGGATAACCTGAAAACGTTTTCCGCATATAAACCATTGAATGCCGACGAACAGAAAGCCGTCACGGGCATTGCCGCCGACATTATGAAAAACGCCGTTCCCTGCACCGGCTGCCGCTATTGCGTCACCGAGTGTCCGCAGGGGTTGGATATTCCGGCCCTTTTGGCTGCGTACAACCGTGCCATGGTGGACGGTGCCGGCAATTTTAAAACGCCGGGCGACCTGAAAGATATGCCTGCCGACAAACTGCCGAGCGCCTGCCTTGCCTGCGGCGCCTGCCAAGCCGTTTGTCCGCAGTCCATCCAAATCCCCGCCACGCTGGCTGATTTTGCCGCACGGCTCAACTGATAATCACGAAATACTGTATGGAATAAGGAGCACAGCACCATGAAAGCACCGCAGTCCGTATATACGCACGTCAATGAAATCGCCGCCCGGGTGGAGCAATATTCCCCAAAGCTGGCGCAGTTATACAGAAACTGTTATCCCAACACGCTGGAAACGGCGCTGAAGCCCCAGCCGGACGGCACCTATTTCGTGCTGACCGGGGACATCCCCGCCATGTGGCTGCGCGATTCAACTGCGCAGGTTTCCCATTACGTACCGCTTGCGGCGCAGGATGACGAAGTGAAAAAGATTATCCGCGGCGTCATCGTCAAACAGCTGCAGTCCATTATCCGCGACCCGTACGCCAACGCTTTTAACGAAAGCGACAACGGCAACGGGCACGGTGACGATTTACCCAAGAACAGCCCCTGGGTTTGGGAGCGCAAATACGAAATCGACTCCTTGTGCTACCCCATCCGCCTGCTCGGTTTATACGTGGATGCGACCGGCGACAAAACCGTGCTGGATGACACTTTCCTTGCCGCAGCCGAAGCCATTGTTGCATTGTGGACACGGGAACAGCATCACAATGAATCCTCTCCCTACCGCTTCATTCGCCCGCGGTGTTCCGAGGATTCCACCGATACCATTCACAACGGCGGCCTGGGTGCCCCCGTTGCCTGCACAGGCATGACCTGGTCCGGCTTCCGTCCGAGCGACGACGGCTGCACCTACGGGTATTTGATTGCCTCCGAATTTTTTGCCGTCAAATCACTCGGCGTCCTGTCCGATTTGCTGGGGGATTGCCCTCTTGCCGCACAGGCAAAACAGCTGGCACAGGAAATCAAGGACGGCATTCGGAAATATGGTGTCGTACGTCACCCGCAATACGGCGAGATTTACGCCTGTGAAACCGACGGTATGGGGCACTACGTCTGCATGGACGACGCCAACGTGCCGAGCCTGTTAAGCCTGCCTTATCTCGGCTGCATCCCGGTCAACGATGAAATATATCAAAACACGCGGCGCTTTATTTTGAGCCGCGATAATCCCTATTATTTTGAGGGCAAAGTTGCCCGCGGTGTCGGCAGTCCGCACACGCCGAACGGCTACGTATGGCATATTGCCCTGTCCATGCAGGGATTGACGGCTACCGACCCCGATGAAGTTAAAACGATTCTGTCCATGATGGCCGCGTCGGATGCCGATACGGGCTTTATGCACGAAGGGTTTGATGCCAATGACCCGACGCGCTTCTCACGCCCCTGGTTCACGTGGTCCAATTCCCTGTTCGCGGAATTTGTGGAATCTGCCGTTGCCCGTCATATCATTCCCTGATAGGAGAACGTTATCGTGAAAATTACCGACATTCTGAGCCAAAAGAAACTGACGCTGTCGTTCGAGGTCTTTCCGCCCAAAGCCGAAAGCTCCTACGATTCGGTTTGCTCTGCCACCGAAGCCATCGCTGCGACCGGTCCCGCCTTTATGAGCGTGACCTACGGTGCCGGCGGCGGAACCAGCCGTTACACGTTGGATATTGCTCGCAATATTCAGGAAAAATACAACGTGCCCATGCTGGCCCATCTGACCTGCGTTTCCTCCACACGGGAAACTGTGCGGGAACGCATTGCCGACATGAAAAATGCCGGCATCCAAAACGTCATGGCCTTGCGCGGCGACCTGACACCCGAACTGCAAAACAGTGACCGTACCGACTGGCCCTATCACTATGCCGTGGAGCTGATTCGCGAACTGAAAGAAAGCGGCGACTTTTGTATCGGCGCTGCCTGCTATCCCGAGGTGCATCCGGAAAGCAGCAATCAACGGGAAGATATTGCCCACCTGGCCGAAAAAGTGGCGGCAGGCGCAAATTTCCTGACGACGCAAATGATTTTCGACAACAATTTGTTTTTCAACTTTATGTATAAAATTCGGGAAGCCGGCATCACCGTCCCGATTTTGCCCGGCATTATGCCCATCACCAACGCCAAACAGGTGGAGCGCGCCATTAAACTGTCCGGCTCGTTTATGCCACAGCGTTTCAAAGCACTGGTTGACAAATTCGGCAGCAATCCCGACGCCATGAAGCAGGCCGGCATTGCCTACGCCACCGACCAAATCATCGACCTGTATGCCAACGGTATTCAAAACGTGCACGTTTATTCCATGAACAAACCCGACGTTGCCGCCGGCATTTTGGCCAATCTTTCTGCCGTTTTGGGGCAGAACGCCTGATATGGACGGCGAAACCAACGTCGGCGTTCTGACGCTGACCGATTTGACGCTGCCGGCCGTTGACAGAAACGAAGTGTGGCGGTATGCCGGCTGGCACGGTGTGCCGGACGCAACGGAAACCGTGCTGCACCAAACGATGGACGAGGTCATACAAGCGGCAGTACCGCTTGTCACCCCGCGCGTCTGTTATTTGACGCTGAAAGACGTCCATGCCGTCCCCGGCATTGCCGACGCCCCGGATTTGGCGCACTGTTTGGAGAGCTGCTCTTCATTCGTGCTGTTTGCCGCCACTGTCGGCGGCGGCATAGACCGTTTGATGCAAACGTGGCTGCAGACAAAGCCGACGGCAGCGCTGCTTTTGCAGGCGCTCGGTGCCGAACGGGTCGAAGCCCTGTGCGACGTTTTTTCTGTCCGTATGAAGGAAAAATACCATGCCGACACGGCACCGCGGTTTTCCCCGGGATACGGCAAATGGGCGCTTGAAAACCAAACGGAAATCGTCCGTTTGCTGGATTGTTATCGGCAAATCGGCATTTCTTTGAATGCATCGTTATTGCTGTCGCCGACCAAATCGGTTACAGCCGTTCTCGGCATCAAAACCACGTAAAACAACAACTGCACCACATCATTAAACGAGGTGAAAACGTACCGTGAAACTGTTAGAGTATTTACAAAATCATATCGTGTTTATGGACGGCGGCACCGGTACGTTTTTGCAGGCCAACGGCCTGCAGCCGGGGGAACTGCCGGAACGATGGAATATATCGCACTCCGACGTGGTCACGACGCTGCACCGCCTGTATTTCGATGCCGGCAGCAATATCGTCTGCACCAACACCTTCGGTGCCAACCTGCTCAAATATGACAGGGCCGAATTAACCGCCGTTATTCGCGCTGCCGTCGAAAACGCCCGCTCTGCCGCACGTGAAAGCACGCGGCAAAGTGAAAAATTCGTGGCACTGGATATCGGCCCCTTGGGACGGCTGCTCCAACCGCTGGGCGACCTGCCCTTTGAAGACGCCGTTGCCTTATATGCCGAGACGGTACGCATCGGTGCCGCCTGCGGCGTTGATTTGATTTATATTGAAACCATGAGCGACAGCTACGACACCAAAGCCGCATTGCTTGCCGCCAAGGAAAACTGTTCCCTGCCCGTTTTCGTTTCCAACGCCTACGGTGCCGACGGGAAACTGATGAGCGGTGCGACGCCTGCCGCCATGATTGCCATGCTGGAAGGGATGGGGGCCGACGCCGTCGGTGTCAACTGTTCCCTGGGTCCCGTGCAAATGAAACCCGTGGTGGAAGATTATTTGAAATATGCCTCGGTGCCCGTTTTGGTCAAACCCAACGCAGGGCTGCCGGTGGAACGCGACGGCAAAACCGTCTATGATATTACTCCCGCCGCCTTTGCCGAAGTTATGCGTGATTTCGCACAGGCCGGCGTTTCGCTGTGCGGCGGCTGCTGCGGCACCACACCGGAGTATATTTCGTTGGTATACGAAGCCGCCAAAAACTGTAAAAAAGTGCCCGTCACCGATAAAAACCGCGTGACGGTGTCCTCCTATACGCACGCCGTCTTTCTGGACGAGCGTCCCGTCGTCATCGGTGAACGCATCAATCCCACCGGCAAAAAAGCCTTTAAAGAGGCGCTGCGCAATCACGACGTCAATTTTATCCTGTCCGAGGGGCTGCGCCAGGCAGAGCAAAACGCCGATATTTTGGACGTCAACGTGGGGTTGCCTGAGATTGACGAGTGCAAAATGCTGCCGGACGTCACACAGGCACTGCAGGGCGTCATTGATTTGCCGCTGCAGATTGATACTGCCGATGCGCACGCAATGGAAAGCGCGCTGCGCACCTATAACGGCAAGGCTATGATCAATTCGGTCAACGGCCGTGCCGACAGTATGGCGT
>DCGU01000028.1:12157-12878 GCA_002315325.1 Clostridiales bacterium UBA1770 | reverse complement strand
TGGACGAAAACGGTATTCCCGATACCGCCGCCGGCCGCATTGCCATTGCGGAAAAAATAATTGCAACGGCAAAGGCGCACGGCATTGCCAAAAAGAATTTGATTTTTGACACCTTAACCATGGCCGTCAGTGCTGCGCCGCAAGCGGCACAGGTCACGCTGGACGCCATGCAAACCATACGTGAAAAGCTCGGCTGTCGAACCGTGCTGGGGGTATCCAATATCTCCTTCGGATTGCCCTGCCGTCCCGTCCTTACCGCTACTTTTTTGAGTGCCGCTTTGGAGCGCGGCTTATCCGCCGCCATTATCAACCCCGGCTGTGCAGAAGTCATGGGGGCGTATCTGTCCCATTTGGTGCTGCACGGCCTTGACCCCGACTGCCGCCGGTTTACCGAGCAGGTGCCGACGCTTTCCCCGACAGCAGCATCGAACGCCGCGGTTCCGACACAGTCGTCTGCAGCCGCCGAGACGCTGCAGTATGCCGTGTTTAACGGGTTAAAAGACAAGGCAGCCGCGCTTTCTGCGGCCCTGTTGCAAACGACGGCACCGCTGGATATTATCAACGGGCAAATCATCCCTGCCCTGGATACCATCGGCCGGGGATTTGAAGCGGGCACGTTATTCCTGCCCAAGCTGTTGATGGGGGCCGAAGCGGCAAGCGCCGCGTTTGAACCCATTCGCGCCGCCATGGCCAAAACCGACGCCAACGGTGCGGCGAAAGC
>DCGU01000028.1:0-12125 GCA_002315325.1 Clostridiales bacterium UBA1770 | reverse complement strand
GTGCAGGGCGACATCCATGACATCGGCAAAAACATCGTCAAACTGCTGCTGGAAAACTACGGGTTCAACGTCATTGACTTGGGCCGTGACGTCGCTCCCGAGGTCGTCGTTGACACCGTCATCCAATATCGTGCGCCGCTCGTCGGGCTCAGTGCCCTGATGACGACGACGGTGCCCGCCATGGAACGTACCATTGCCCTTTTGCGTGAAAAAACGCCGTGGGTGAAAACGCTGGTCGGCGGAGCCGTGTTGACCAAAGAATACGCCGATAAAATCGGTGCCGATTATTACTGTAAAGACGCCATGGAAACCGTACGGTATGCCCTGGCCGAAACAGAAAAGAATGAAAAATGAGGTTGCTGCCATGCTGTTAGATAAAAAATACGCCCAATATGCCGCCGAGCAGGCCATTGCATTATTGCAGATTGACAGCCCGACCGGATACACGAAAAACGCCATTGCCTGGATTCAAGACGCATTTGCCGCGCTCGGCTGCCAAACGTCACTCACCAACCGGGGGGCGCTGCTCGTTGACTTCGGCGGAACACAAAGCGACGAGGGGGCGTTGTTGTTTGAAGCACACACCGATACGCTCGGCGCGATGGTATGCGAAATCAAAGGAAACGGCCGCCTGAAAATGACCAAACTCGGCGGTCTGCACGCCACCAATACCGAAACGGAAAACGTCACGGTACACACGCGCTCCGGCAAAACGTTTGAGGGGACCATTCAGGTACTGAATCCCTCGGTGCACGTAAATGCCAACGTGGACGACGTACAGCGTTCCTTTGACACGGTGGAAGTCGTATTGGATGAACGCGTCAGCAGTGCCAAAGACGTCAAGGCTCTCGGCATCGACGTGGGCGACTTCGTCTGCCCGTTCCCCCGTGCCCATATTACCCCCTCCGGTTATATTAAGAGCCGCTTTTTGGACGATAAACTGTCGGTCGCAACGCTGCTCGGCTTCGCTAAATTTTTATGCGACAACAAGATAACGCTGCCGCGCCGTACCTATGCCCTGATCACCACCTATGAAGAAGTCGGTCACGGCGGCAGTGCCGCCATTCCCGCCGACGTACGTGAAGCCATCAGCGTCGATATGGGATGCGTCGGTGACGGCATTCAATGTACCGAATGCCAGGTTTCCATCTGTGCCAAAGATTCAGGCGGCCCCTACGATTTTGACGTCACCAACAAACTCATCGCCGCTGCCAAAGCGGAGGGCGCCGACTACGCCATTGACGTATACCCCCATTACGGCTCCGACGTAGAAGCAACGCTGCGTGCCGGATATGACGTACGCCACGGCCTAATCGGCCCCGGCGTTTTTGCCAGCCACGGCTACGAGCGCAGCCACGTGGACGGTGTCTACGCCACGTTATTAACGATTAAAGGATATTTACACGTATAATGACAACGACAACCATTGCAACGACTGCACACAAAAATCCATTGACCGTTCTGGTCACCAATGACGACGGCATCTTTGCCCCCGGCATCGCCGAATTGGCACGCCTGGCAAAATCGTTCGGTAACGTTACCGTCGTCGCCCCTGCGGAGCAGTACAGTGTTTCCTCGATGAAACTCACGCTGAACCGCCCCTTAAAACTGTCGCCGTACGACTTTCCCGTGCCCGGCGTGACCGCCTACGTGTTGGATGGTTCCCCCGCAGACTGCGTACGTGCCGCCGTCAGTTATCTTTTCCGTGACAACAAGCCCGATTTGGTGCTGTCCGGCATCAATTGCGGGTATAACTCCGGCACGGATATCGCCTATTCCGCCACGTTCGGCGCCGCCACCGAAGCAGTTTTGCGCGGTGTGCCGGCCATCGCCCTTTCCTGTGATTTCGGTCACGGGGAAACCACGCTCGGCACCTATGAAAACGGCGACGTGCCCGAGGATTATGTAACGGCACGACAGTATTTGCCCGGCATTTTGGACAAACTGATTGCGCTGCCGCGCCTTGACGGCGTATGGAACGTCAACGTGCCCACCTGCCGCCCGCAGGATTGTCCCGGTGTTTTGTGGGACAGAACGGTGTCGCAATTCCCGTACGTCGATGACGTATACGACGTATGCGGCCGGGACGGCGATGCCGTATTTCTAAAACCGCACGCCGTATTTTGCAAAGCGGCGGAACCGGGGACCGACATTGACGCCCTTTTGCACAATTACGTATCGGTTGGATTTGTAAAAAACCATCTTCTGGACGGAAGATAAACGGAAGATATACAGACTATGGAGACACCCATGAAAAGAAAAACGACTTTAAAAACGTTATTATTGCGTTTGACGGCCCTGCTGCTTGCTTTTTTGCTGTGCAGCGTCACGATTGCCTGCGGCGACGAAGCATCCACTGCGACCGGCACCGACGTCACAACCGGTACCGACGTAACGCCGGACGCTCCGAACAAAAACACGGACGTCACAACGAAGTCGGACGTACCTACCGACACGCCGGTCACCCCTGACGAACCTGAAGAACCGACGGGCACGGATATTGACGTCACGACAAGCACCGACGTCACCGAGCCGGATATACCGGACGAACCGGATGAACCGGACGAACCTGTCGTACCCGACGAGCCGGATGAACCCGTCGTACCGGATGAACCGGATGAGGGGACGAGTACCGACGTTGACGAACCCGACGAACCGCTCCAACCGATGAGCATCCCGCTGCCTGCCGAATCCGTGACGTTCAGCACGGAAACGGCCCTGTCTCTGTTGCCCTTCTGCAACGTCATCACAAAAGATGACTTCGCCGCAACCTTTGTACAATACGGCTTTTCCGTTGTGACGGAGGGTCATTTCGACAAAGCCGACGATGACGAATCCCATACGTCGGCCTGGATGCTGGGCGAGGGGACCGTCAAGGTCGGCGACACTGAAAAGACTGCGTATTTGCTGGTCATTCGCGCCACGCACGGCGGTGAATGGGCATCCAATTTAAACGTATTGCCCACCGGAAACTACGACAGTGAAACAGCCGACAATTTCTATTTTTCTGCGCTTGACGTGCTGGCGAGCATTTCCGATCTGTTGCAGAAAACTGATGATCACGTCTTTATCGTGACCGGTTACAGCCGCGGCGCTGCCGTGGCCAACCTCATCGGCCGCGAAATGGACAGGACCTATCCCGAACGCTGCGACAACGTCTACGTATATACGTTTGCCACGCCCCTGACCGTCACCTGCAGCGCCACGGACGTTGCCTGCCCCAACGTCTTCAACGTGATTAACAGTGCCGACTTCGTGACAACGATGCCGCTTGCCGCATGGAACTACGTTCGTGCTGGACGCGATATCGTTCTGCCGGCAGATGAAGCGCTGACGGCAGACGTGGCATACGTAGTGAATCTCCTGTCTGAAATTGTGCCGTCCGTATTTGAATATTATGAAAAAGAATATACGGTTTTGGATTATCAATACACACTTTTTGGCGCAGTAGAAGAATTCCTGTTACCCAGTATTTCGTCTGACAGCGTTAGTGAAGTAACATACTCGGCAACAACGCTTTCAGTTGCCAGAATCTATCCGTACGTCAACAGCGGCGGAATGCTGCTTTCTTCGCTTACCGGTAACCTCAAATTCAATGATATTGCCACTTACATCAATTCCAGACGCAATTTATATACCCTGTTGAAACAGCACGTGCCGAGCACTTACGGTTCCATGCTACAGGTCACGTTGTATTAAGCCAAAGTCAAAAAGCCGCCGGGCAGTTGCCCGACGGCTTTTTACGTATCCGTGATACAAGGATTATTGTGTTTTTTGTGCTGCAAAGAACGCCAGCATTTCGTCCTCTTCCGATGTCGGAAGGCCGTTTGACGCGCGCGCGTCCCGCTTTTTGCGCCAAATGGGTTCCTGCTGTGCGGCAAGCGCATTCCAGAGCGGGCCGCCGCGTTTTACAATCACGGGACCGTAATGGGATTCCGGGATGCCGAGCGTATACGGTGTGCCGACGTAATCGGCGCAAATGATTTGATAAATCTTATCGGCCTGCGCCAGCGTCTCGTCCGTAATGGCAAAGCCGTTCTGTGCCAGCCACGCCCGCACGGTTTCGGCGTGCGTCATAGGCTGCAGAACAAGGCGCACGGGATAGGTCGTCAGCCACGGTGCGGCCGACAAAATGGCGGCAATCAGGTCACCGCCCATCCCGCAAATCAGTATGGTATCGGGGTGAAAGGGTTCACTGCCGTCAAGGCCGTCACACAACCGCGTTTCAATTATTCCGGACAGTCCTGCCGCATGAATATTGCGCTGCGCCGCTTGAATAGGCCCTTCCCGCACGTCGGTTGCCAGTGCACGGGAAACAAGGTTATTTTGACACAACCAAATGGGCAGATAGGCATGATCGGTGCCGACGTCGACGACGCTGTCACCATGGCGCACGAACGAGGCGGCGGCTGACAGGCGTGCATCCAACGCATGGGACGAATGATTTGTTTTCACGTGTTCTTCCTCCTTTGGGGCAGTAAAAAGCAGGGGCAATGACCCCTGCTTTTCTGCTTATGCGGGAACGCCTGCTGCCGTTTCGGCCGCAAATCCCGTCGGTCGCTTATTTAGAAGCGAGGTAGGCGTTGATTTTTTCCACCAATTCGTCTGCATCGGTACCGTGTACCTCGCAGGCAGCCTCGATGGATTCACCGCGGGCAGAAGGACAGCCAAGGCAGTGCATGCCGATTTCAAAGAAGAACTGCGCCGTACCCTGGTCGTAATCCAGAACGTCGCCGATAATCGATTCTTTCGTAACTTCCATTTCAATAACCTCCGATGATAAAATTGTTCCCGTTAATTATACCCCGAGCGGCGTATTTCGTCAAGAAGAGCGTGCAAAAAAGCGCTCTTTTATTGACATTCGCCGCCATTTATGCTATTCTTATAATGGTATTTTAGATATTAATTATAGAGTAAGATCCGGAGGAATCCATTATGGCAACTTTGCGTGAAATTGAACCGTTTGCCATCGGCTTTAACGAAGCTGATATTTCGAACGTCCAGCCCGAATATGAAAGAAACTACCGCATCGCCTGCGGTTTCAAACTGTTGGTGGAAACCAAACCGCTGACCATCCGTCCGCAGGACTGGTTTGTCGGCCCCGGATGCGGTTATCCCGACCTCGGCATTTACTACAGCCGTGCCGCCGGTATGTTCTACCCGCCCGACGTCATGGAGCGCCAAATTGCCGCACATCCGGAACTCACCGATGAACTCAAGGCGCTGTACGATGAATTTGAAATGTACCGCACCCACCGTTTCACCGGCGGTTTTTACACGGTGAAGAAAGCGCGTCTGCGCGAAGCAAAATGCTTCTGGGGCGAGGGCGGCGGTCATGCCAACCCGGACTATGAGATGCTTTTGCGTTTGGGCACCAACGGTATCCGTGAAAAAATCAAGAAATTCCGTGCCATCCATACCGACAGACCGAGCTTTTACGATACGCAGGAAATCGCCCTTTCCTGCATCGAGATTTTGGCAAAGCGGTATCATCAGCTGGCGGTCGATATGCTGGCCACGGCGAACGAAGAGGATGCCAAGTGCCTGCGCCGCATCATTGCCGCGCTGGAGAACGTGCCCTACAACCGTCCCCGTGACTTCTACGAAGCCTGCCAGTTCTATTGGCTGGCATACAGTATGATTGACAACGACTCCCCCGGTTTGTGGGAGTACGTAATGGACCCCTACTATCTGCCGCACGACAAAGAAGATCGGTACGAATGTTTGCGCAAGATTTGGCAGCTCTTCTACCGCGTTCGCGCCTGGAACCTGTGCCTGGGCCGCACCGACGAGTTCGGCAACTGCCATTACAGCGAACTGACGCTGGACACTTTGCGCGTGGCGCGCGAGTTTAAGTACAACACGCCGAACATCACGATGCGCTTTAATAAGAACACGCCGGACGACGTTTGGCGTGCTGCCGCCGAAACGCTGGCAACCGGTATCGGTATGCCCGCCATGTACAACGACGACTGTGTCTGCCCTGCCCTGGAAGCCCTCGGCATTCCGGCATCCGACGCGCATCTGTACTGCATGAACGGCTGTAACCAAATCGATATTTTCGGTAAATCCCATATGGGTTTGGAAGACGGCGAGTTCTGCGTTTCCAAAGCGCTGGAATTCACGCTGTACAACGGCGTGGAAACCTGGTTCAATCAAGAATTGGGCCTGCTCACGGGTGACCAGACGAAGTTTGCTTCCTTTAACGAATTCAAAGAAGCCTTCTATAAGCAGTGCCGCTATTTGATCGACCTGGTTGTCGAGACCTCCAATATGTGCCAGGAAGTCTTTGCCAAGGAGTCCCCCAACCCGTGGCACACCAACCTGATCCAGGGATGCCTTGAAAAGGGGTTGGACTACAAGAACCGCGGCCCGATTTACGGGCACGGCCAGATTTTGACCGAGGGTTTAACCGACGCCGTCGATTCCCTGATTGCCATCAAGCATTTCGTTTACGACGAAAAGAAATACACTATGGCGCAGCTCGTTGCCGCACTCAAAGCCAACTTTGAAGGCTATGACGACCTGTACCGTGACTTCTCCGGCTACCACAAGTTCGGTAACGACATCGACGACGTGGATAACCTGTACGGTGAAGTCAGCGATTATCTGTATGCCTACGCGCTGACCAAATCAACGTGGCGCGGCGGCAAATTCGGCCTGGGCTGCAGCACGTTCCAGCGTTCCGCCAACTACGGCTACCACCTGGGTGCCCTGCCCAACGGCAAGAAGTTCGGTTTCAATCCCGACCGTACTCCCGCCGACACCAACCTGTCCGAGAGCATCGGTCCCGTTCCCGGCTGCGATACACACGGTCCGACCGCTACGCTCAACTCCGTTCTGCACTGCAACCAGTATTTGGCCACCAGCGGTAACGTTATGCAGTTGAAGTTCATCAAAAACCAATTTGCCACCGATGCCGGTATGGATGCCTTCGTTGCCCTGGCCAGAACCTATTTCCTGCGCGGCGGACAGACGCTGCAAATCAACGTCGTCTCCCAGGAAGAAATGATTGACGCCATGGACCACCCAGAGAAACATCAAGACCTGATCGTTCGCGTCGGCGGTTTCAGCGCCTACTTTGTCAGACTGGAAAAGGGCCTGCAGGAAAATATCATTCGCCGCACGCAGCAAGGGCTGTAATTTTGAAGCATGTGTGACGAAACCTTATATAAAACCGAGGGTGCGATTTTCGACGTCCAGCGCTTTTGCATGCACGACGGTCCCGGCATCCGCACGACGGTCTTTCTCAAGGGCTGTAATCTGCGCTGTGCCTGGTGCCATAACCCGGAATCGCAGATTTGCCCCACGCAATTGATGTTCTACCCCGATAAATGTACGGGGTGCGGCAAATGCCGTGCATTTTGCGATAAAGCCGGCACCGATGCCTGCACCGGCTGCGGGAAATGTGCCGCCGTATGTCAAAGCGGTGCGCGCATGGCAACCGGCAGCGTAAAAACCGTGGCCGACGTTATGGACGTCGTTTCGCGCGATATCCCCTATTACGAAACGTCAAAAGGCGGCGTCACCTTTTCGGGCGGCGAACCGCTGCTCCAAACGGCGTTTATCGAAGCCCTATTGACCGCCTGCCGCGAAAAAAAGATTGCAACGGCCGTGGAAACAGCCGGCTGCGTCCCCACGGCAACGTTCGAGCGGCTGTTACCGCTCGTCGACCTGTTCCTGTTCGACCTGAAAGCCATTGACGCCGACGTGCACAAACGCTGCACGGGCGTGGATAACGCGCAGATTTTGGCCAATGCGGCGTTCCTGAAAGAACGCGGTGCGAACGTCCTGTTCCGTATGCCGGTCATCCCCGGCTACAACGACACGGAAATCGATGCCGTTGCCGCCTTTGCCAAGCCCTACCCCCTGGAACTGCTGGCATACCACGCCACCGGCGAGAGCAAGTACACAGCCCTGGGACGCGCCTACGCCCCCCACGACGTCACCCCGCCGACCAAAGAAGAAATGCAGGAAGCGGCGCAGCGCGTCGGCGCCGTATATCGGCCGACAGGCATTTAACGTGCCGTCCCCAAGATAAAAACTATTTTTAAAATCATTATTCGCCAATTTGTTTTTGCGCGTTCCGTGCATTTTTCAATTGGCTGCCAAAATAACGAAATGAGGTAACAATTCTTGATAGTAGCACTGGAAGAAGCAAAATCCAAATTAAACGGTATGCGCGACAACCTGAAAGACCTGGGCAGCGCGCTGCACGTTACAACGCTCCGTGATGAAGTCGCTGAAATGGAGCAGCAGTCCACCGACCCGGCTTTCTGGAACGACCAGGCAAAATCGTCCAAGATTTTGCAGGCAATCAAGCAGAAAAAAGACACCATCGAGGGCTACGATAAACTCTGCGCCCGCCTGGAGGACGCCATCGTCCTTTGTGAAATGGCCATCGAGGTCGATGACGAAAGTTCCGTGGAAGAGGTACAAAGCGAGGCTGAATCCATCGCGGCAGAAGCCGATGCCCAAAGAACGACCGTCCTGTTGTCCGGCGAATACGACCGCAACAACGCCATCGTTTCCTTCCATCCCGGTGCCGGCGGTACCGAGGCACAGGACTGGGCGCAAATGCTGTACCGTATGATCACCCGCTGGGCCGAGCGCCATAACTTCAAAGTCAAACTGACCGATTGGCAGGACGGCGATGAAGCGGGACTCAAGAGCGCCACCATTTTTGTGGAAGGCATCAATGCCTACGGCTATTTGAAGAGCGAAAACGGCGTGCACCGTTTGGTCCGCGTTTCCCCCTTCGACGCCCAGGGACGCCGCCACACCTCCTTCTCCTCCATTGAAGTTATGCCGGAGTTTGAGGAACTCGATGACGTCGTCGTTCGCGAGGAAGATTACGATTTCGTCGCCTATCACTCCAGCGGTGCCGGCGGTCAGAATATTAACAAGGTATCTTCCGCCGTCCGTTTGATTCATAAGCCGACGGGCATCGTCGTCGCCTGCCAAACCGAACGTTCCCAGCTGCAGAATAAAGAGACCGCTATGCGTATGCTGAAATCCAAATTGATGGAAATCAAGATTCGCGAGCGTCTGGACACCATCGACCAGATTCAGGGCAATAAAACCAACATCGAGTGGGGCGCCCAGATTCGTTCCTACGTGTTCATGCCCTACACGCTGGCCAAGGATACCCGTACCGGTTTTGAAATGACGGATATCGACGCCGTCATGGACGGTGAAATCGACGGTTTCATCAACGCCTACCTTAAAATGAACGCTTTGAAATAATACATACCCACCCATCCACACGCGTGGAAAAAATAAGAAACGGAGGATTCCCCATGAAACTGAAAAAATCCGAAAAACAACTGTGCGGCCTGACGCTGTTAGCATCCGCTCTCGTGATGACGACCGTTTTCATCATTTTGTGCTTTAAGAGAAAGAGCGTACCGAAGGCCCTGTTGGCCATTGCCGCTGTCGATTCCCTGGCAGGTGCATGGCTGCTCGTCGGCAGAGTGCCGTCACTCACGTTGAGCTTCTCCCCCGATAACGTGGAACTGTTCGACGATGACGACGAAGCGGACGAAGTCGTGGACGCCATTCGCGACACGCTGTCCAAAACCGGCACCGAAAAGGCCGAATAATATTCACCGGCATATTGCGTGCAGGATAACCGTACCCGGTTATTTTTGCGTATTGCGCAAACCGTACTACCATTGACATATAGGAGGCTTACCCATGGATTATTTGCTGACCGCCGAGGGCATGCGGGAAATGGAAAAAACCGTTATGCATAACGGAACGTCCGACAGCACGCTGATGCGCAACGCCGCACAGGCCCTGTATCAGCTGCTGCAGCAAAATACCGCCGCCTTTCCGTGCAAGACGCCTGCCGTTTTGTGCGGTGCCGGCAATAACGGCGGAGACGGTATGGTCCTGTCGCTCATCTTAAAACACTGCGGTCACGACGTCACCGTTTGGTACGCAGGTCCCCTGCAAAACGACGGCACACCGGATGAGAGCCGTATGTCGCCCCTATTGGCAGATGCCTATAAGGGTGCCTGCGCTATGGGTGTCCCCGTCGTCACAGAACCGGCCGCCTGCCCCGGCAACGCCGATTGCATTATCGACGCCCTGTTCGGCATCGGCCTGTCCCGCCCCGTCAGCGGCACGGCCGAAACCTGGATTAACCGCGTCAATGCCTGCACCCTGCCCGTATTGTCCGTGGATATTCCCTCGGGTATTTCCGCCGACACGGGTGAAGTGATGGGTGTTGCCGTCCGCGCCAAAATGACGGCCTGCCTGGGACGCTGTAAACAGGGATTGTTCCTGTACCCCGGTGCCGAATTTGCCGGCAAAGTGAACCTTTGCGATATCGGCATTCCCGCCGACGCACCGGCGCCGCTGTCCTCCTGCGAAGTTATTTTTGATACCGATTTATCCGACCTGCTGCCCCGCCGTCCCGTTCGCTCCCACAAGGGTGATTTCGGTACCGTCGCAGCACTGTGCGGCAGCCCGTATATGTGCGGCGCCGCCATATTGTCCGGCAAAGCCGCCTACCGCAGCGGTGCGGGACTGTGCGGGATTATTACCCCGGAATCCAACAAAAACGCCGTTTTTTCGGCGTTGCCGGAAGCCGTGGTTTTCCCCTACGATACGGTGAAAACAGGCAAAACGGCCATTGACGTAGCCCTTGGCCGTGCCAACGTGCTGCTGGCAGGACCGGGACTGGGTACCGACAGAACGGCAGCCGCCATGCTGCAGGCCGCTTTGATTCGCGCCCGCCAGTCTTCCCTGCCCGTCATCTTGGACGCCGACGCACTCAATTTGATTGCCGCCGACAAAAGGCTGCGCCGCCTGATTCCCGCCGGCAGCGTGATTACACCGCACTTCGGCGAGGCTTCACGCCTTTTGGGCAAATCCATTCTTGAAATTAAGGCCTGCCCCCTGCGTGCGGCACAGGCCCTGACCAAAGAGCTCGGCGTCGTCTGCCTGCTCAAGGACGCGCACTCTGTCATCACGGCCCCGAACGGCGGCCTGGCGCTCAACCTCTCCGGTTGTAACGCATTGGCAACGGCCGGCTCGGGAGACGTACTCTGTGGCATCATCGCTGCCCTTATGGCCAACGGTATGCACGCCGAGGAGGCGGCACGCCTGGGTGCCTTCCTGCACGGCAGAGCCGGTGAAGCCACTGCCAAAAAGGTATCCGCACGCGGTACCATCGCATCGGATATTATCGACGGTATCACCGCCGTATTGCTCCGCACCGAGAAAAACAAATAACCGGAAGGGGAAAAACCGTTATGATTCATGACACCGATATCCTCTACACAAAAGGCATTTTGAAAACCGATAAACCCATCGTCAAACACGGTACCATTGCCGTCGGCGTGGTGGAAACCACCCCCGTGGTTTGGCACGGGAAACTGTTGCGTTTCGAATGGGTCAGAAACCAGCGTTGGGGTTTGCATCACAACGTGGCGGCCAATAAAATCGGCTGTTTGCGCTTTGTGGATATGGAAACCAACGAGGGGACGACACCCTTCGCGTTCGACCACTCCTTCGGCTGCTGCTACGAAGAAAATGACGTGATGTACGTCGTTGCCACACGCGGCGGCGGTGGCAATCAGGTGCTGGATTTATACGTTTCCACCGACCTGGAACACTGGGAGGAAAGCACGGCGCTGACCTTCCCCGATACTATCCAAGTATATAATACTTCCATTTGCAAAGGGCCTGACGGATACATCATGGCCATTGAAATCGGCGGCGACCATCCCGCTGTCGGCACAGCGTTCACCATCGTTTATGCCAAATCGGCCGACTGCCGCCATTGGGTTATGATGGATATGATGCAATATTCCTATGACCGCGGCCGCTATACCGCCTGCCCCGTCATTCGCTATTACGACGGCTTCTATTATATGATTAATTTGGAAGCATTGCCGGGACCGCACTACGTCCCCTATATCGTGCGGACGCGCGACCTGGAGCACTACGAACTCGGCATCAAAAACCCCGTGTTCTGGTACGATGACGACGACAAAAAGATTGAGCGTCCCGCATACTTCACCGATGCCGAAATTGAAGAAATCCAAAACGCCGTGGATATCAACGCCAGCGACGTGGACTTCTGTGAATACAACGGCAAGACCGTTATTTTGTAC
>DCGU01000034.1:274-23856 GCA_002315325.1 Clostridiales bacterium UBA1770 | reverse complement strand
TTTTCAATGACCGATTCGCTGTTTTAACCGCCTCTTTAGGCGACAGCTTGCATATTATACCACTATCCGCCTGTCCCGTCAAGCGGTTATTTGCAATTTGTGAAATATTTTTTCACATTTTTACCAAACGTACGACATAAAGTTTTGCAAGCTTATACCGCAGAGTATCCAAACAGACGAAATGCCGGCCGGGGCAGCGCAACCCCGACCGGCAAAATGCGAATTATCTTACATTTAAAATAAGATTATACTTCGGGAATCTCGATTGTCACTTCTTTACCGGCATCTGCGGAACGTTTGATACCGTCCAGGATGGCCTGATTGTACAGAATCTGGGAAGTGGGAACGGGTGCCTTACCGCCGTATTTAACAGCGTCCAGGAAGGAACGAATCTTCTTGTCGAACAGGTCGGTATCGCCGATGATCGGAAGCTCGGTGCAAACCTGCTGGCCGCATACTTCGTGGTAAATCTTCATGGGGCCGCCGACGGAACCGTTCCAGCACTCGGTGGACGGAATCTTCAAACCGCCCTTGGTACCCAGAATCAGGGTATCGCCTGCGGTATCCATATTCATAGCCCAGGAAATACGGAAGTCAACGATGATATCCCCTTCCAAACGAATGAAAGCGGCAGCGAAGTCGTCAACACCGAACAGGTCGGCATATTCGTGATGTTCGCCGTAACCAACGTAGTTGGGGTCTTTACCGAAGAAATCGGACTTGTAACCGGAAACGGTCAGGGGCTTCGGATAGCCGATGGCGTTGAGGCACATATCGAGAGAGTAGCAGCCGATATCAGCCAGAGCGCCCAAACCTGCGGTCTTATCTTCAATGAAGGAAGTACCGAACGGCGTGGGAATACCGCGACGACGGCCGCCGCCGGTCTGAATGTAGTAAATCTTACCCAGTTCGCCGGATTCGACAATCTTTTTGATCTGCTTCATGTTGGCGTCCATTCTGGGCTGGAAACCGATGGACAGAATCTTGCCGCTCTTCTTCTCGGCGCGGACAACTTCTGCAGCCTCGTCCAGCGTAACGGAGAAGGGTTTTTCCAGCAGAACGTTTACGCCCTTATTCAGTGCGTAAATGGTGGGAGCGCAGTGCTGACGGTTATACGTGCAGACGGAAACAGCGTCCAGCTGCAGGCTTTCGTCATCCAGCATTTCCTTGTGGGACGGGTAATCCATGGGGATATCGGTGATACCGAAATCAGCCATGAACTTTCTTGCCTTGCCGGGAATCAGGTCGCAGGCAGCGACGATTTCAACGTCGGGCTGTTTGAGATAAGATGCCATATGGGCACCTGCAATCCAACCGCAACCGATGATACCGACTCTCAGTTTGCGGGATGCATCTACGGTTTTGACTTCCTGGTTTTCTTTGAACGCGTTCAGGTCTTTGGTTGCCATAGTCATTTCCTCCAAAAAACGTAATTATATACTTGCCGCCGATTCATCAGCAGCCAATGGATTTCAAATATTCGCGTGCGGAACGAACGGATGCCATGGATGACAGACCCATGGAGGGATTATCCTGTTCCACGATGACCCAACCGGCACCGGCTTCTTCAGCAGCCTTGACGATACCGGGGATATCCTGTACACCGGCACCGCAGGGACGGAACTCGAAGGTGTTCTTGACAACTTCCTTCTTTTCGTCACCGGCAATACCGATGAGTTCATACATATGTTCGGACTTGCTGCCCGTATAGTCCTTCAGATGGACGATGGGCGCACGACCGGTGTATTTGCGCACGTATGCGGCCGGATCTTCCCCGCCGACGCGAACCCAACAGGTGTCGAGCTCGGTCTGCAGCAGGTCGGCAGACACGTTGTTGTACAAATAATCCAGTGCGTAGGAACCGTCTTCCACTTTGACAAATTCAAAATCGTGGTTGTGATACAGCAGCGTCATGCCCTTCTCTTTTGCAATCTTGCCGAGCATTTTGACGTTTTCCACAACCTGGGCAAAGCCGGGCTGACCGGGACGGCACTCCTCTGTCAAATACGGAACGGCGACAAACTTGCAGCCGAGAATGCGGTACTGTTCCAGCACGCCCTCGGGATCCTTTACCATATCAAAATAAGGAACGTGTGCGGAAATGGGTTCGAGGCCAATCTTTTTGCACAGATCGCGGAGTTCCTCCGGTTTCATACCGTACATGCCGGCAAATTCAACGCCGTCATACCCCATGTCCTTGATTTCCTGCAGTTTTTCAGCAACCTGACCGTCCATGACGTCACGAACGGAGTATAGTTGTACACCTACTTTTAACATCTTTCAATCCTCCTTTATAAGCCTTTTGAAAAATGCACAGACCGCACAAAACGGAATAGGCATTTAGCGGCTATCAATGAATTTCTTTTTTATTTGGTTATTTGCAGTTCTGGGGAATAGTTTTGCCCGGGCGGGCAAAACTCCCATTTATTATATCGTTTTGTGCTATGAATGAAAGCCGTCGACTGCCGTACCTAGTACGGCGACGCTAGGCTTTCCTTCATTCTGCACTATTTTTCATTCGGCTGTCATACTCTTTTGAAAAATGCACAGACCGCACAAAACGGAATAGGCATTTTGCGGCTATCAATAAATTTCTTTTTTTATTTGGTTATTTGCAGTTCTGAGGAATAGTTTTGCCCGGGCGGGCAAAACTCCCATTTATTATATCGTTTTGTGCTATGAATGAAAGCCGTCGACTGCCGTACAAAGTACGGCGACGCTAGGCTTTCCTTCATTCTGCACTATTTTTCATTCGGCTGTCATACTCTTTTGAAAAACACAGACAACACGTTTTATTCAATATACAACGCAGCAACTGCTGCCCAAACGTTGACGTTTACGTCAAACACGTCCTGTGCCTGCGCATAATCCAGCGGATATTTCGTGCCGGTACCGATTTCAACAGTCACGGCCGGGATGCCGAGCGACAGCACCGTCCAGTCCGTCAGGGACGCATCGTTATTTTGTTCATCGATGCAGTTATACCCGTTGCATTTGCTGACTTCCTCGGCAAGGCGCAGGGTATTCTGCCGCAACGTACCCGTCTGCCCGCAATCCCAATAGATGACCTCGCCCTGCGTATGGAAAGCGACGAGCGCCGATACGTTCGATAGGGACGACAGGTAAGTCATCACGGCCTGTGTTTCCGGTTCGGAAGCGGCTGCGGCACCCTTGTAGTTTTTCATACTCGGCTGCAGCATTTTACGGTAGGATTCCCACCCCTGGGGGTAATTGCGGTTGAGATCGACGCCGTTGACGTTTGCCTTCAGACACGTCCTGCAATAGGTATCAATCGAATATTTAGACGTTAATAATCCGGCGGCCAGGTCCAACTCGTACACACGGGTAATGGCCTGCACGGCCGCTGCCGTATTTAACCCTGCCGTTCCCTCCTGGCACAATACGACGCCGTCGGGATTGAGCATGGGCAGCAAAATGATATTACAGGATGAAAACAGTTCGCGATAGGTTTTGCCCTCGTACGTGCCGGTGTCGTAGTTGGACAGATAATATTCCAACTGTGCCATAACAAGGGAGGTTGTGAGATACTCACGGGCATGAATGGCCGCTGTCACCACAAGCGTATGGGGTGCCGTTTCGGCGCCGAGGCGCACGCCCCACAAATCCCGGCCGTCCACCGATTTGCCGATGGAAAACAACGACATCAGGTCGCCGTATCGTGTCTGGAGCAGGTTCAGGTCCCGCACCATATCGCCGTAGGAGTAGGCACTGTTCGTGACGTTTACAATGACGGCGGGCACGTCCGGCTTTTCGTCGGGCGTTTCATCCGGCACTTCATCCGGGGTATCCGCAGGCACGTCGGGAACGTCACTCGGCGTTTCATTCGGTTCACTGCTCGGCGGCGCGACCGGTTTATCATCGGTTTGTGCCGTATCGGTTTTCCCCTTTGGTTCGGTATCAATCCACAACACGTCCGTATAGGATGCCGTTTTTCCGGCACCGAGCAACTCGTTCCAAAGCGTACCGGACGAGCAGGCGCAAAGCACAAGGGCGATAAAGAACGTGAACCCCAAAATGACCGCAACCATATTCAATTTGATACGGTGCGACCGCATGCGCATTAGGCGTTTCTCCTATTTCAAACTTCAAGACAATTGTAGCATAAAATTCCCTGTTTGTCGACTGTTTTTTGTGCTTTTTTACGGGAGCCCCCAAACATTGACAAAAAAATACCATAATGCTATAATATTATAATCATTTTTCAATTATATCGAGGTCAATCCTATGAACGTTAAATATCCATTCCTGTTATCCTACGTTACCAAGTCCCCCATTTGGGGCGGTACGCGTCTGCTGAATAAGGACACGTGGGGCAAAACTGCCGAAACGCCGACCGTCGGTGAAAGCTGGGAACTGACCGTCCGCAAAAACGAGAAATCCGCCATTGTCAACGGCGATCTTGCCGGCATGACGCTGTGCGATTATATTACCGCCTACGGTAAAGAGACCATCGGTGAAAACTATACCGACGACACCTTCCCGCTGCTGATTAAACTCATCGATGCCACCGACAAACTGTCCGTCCAGGTCCACCCGGACGATGACTACGCCGCACGCGTGGAAAACGACCGCGGCAAGACCGAGATGTGGTACATCGTAGAGGCAGACCCGGACGCCGAAATCGTTTACGGTCTGAACGACGGCGTCAGCGCCGCCGATTTCGCCGCAGCCGTCAAAGCCGGACAAATCGGCACCGTGCTGAAGCATCAGCCCGTCAAGGCAGGTGAAGTCTATTTTATCCCCTCCCGCTTGGTGCACGCCATCGGCAAGGGCATTCTGATTGCTGAGATTCAGCAGAACTGCGACCTGACTTACCGCATCTACGACTACGACCGCCGCGGCGCCGACGGCAAACTGCGTGAACTCCACGTGGACAAGGCATTGGACGTCGTACGTCCCTTCACGGAGGCGGAAATCAACGCCATTCGTTACGAGGCCGGCAAGCCGGAGAACGCCGACGTGGTTGCACACTGTCGATACTTTAAAACTACCCTGTCCCGCGGGAACGGCACACGCACGATGACCGTGGGCAAAGAAAGCTTCCTGTACGCGCTGTGCCTTTCCGGCAGCGGTGTTATGACCGCCGGCGGCGTATCCTGTAACGTTAAAAAAGGTGACAGTATTTTTCTTCCGGCCGGCACGGGCGACTGCACACTGCAGGGGGATGCGGAATTGATTTGTGCCGCCATTCATTAAGAAAGGCAATTTTATGACCCGTTTTTCAACCCATGAAAAAACGCGGCAATTAACGCGATTGGCATTACTTGCCGCCCTGATTATCGTATTACAATTGGTTTCCGCCATTATCGCCAAATTTGCACTGCTGCCCGTCAGCATTACGCTGACGTTGGTACCGGTCATCATCGGTGCCGGACTGTTGGGCCCCCGGGGCGGTGCTGAACTCGGTGCCGTATTCGGTGCCATCGTGGTGATTAACGCCGCCGTCGGTTTGGACGCGGGCGGCAATATGCTGTGGAACGCAAGTCCCGTTTTAACCATTCTGCTCTGCTTTGCCAAGGGCATCGCTGCCGGATTCGTTGCCGGTATCGTTTTGCAGCGGTTAAAAAACAAGCCGCTGCGCAGAACGTTTTTGGCCGCCGTACTGACGCCCCTCACCAATACCGGCATTTTCCTGTTGTTTATGTTGTTCGGCTTTAAAGACGTGCTGATTGTTTGGGCAAACGGCTCACCGGTCGGTTATTATATGCTGACGGGTTTGGTCGGCATCAACTTTATCATCGAGCTGGCCGTGAACGTGATTTTGGCGCCCACCTGCGTCCATATTCTGCAATCCGTAAAAAAACAGCACACGAATTATTAAGTTCCCCTATACAAACAAAAGGCGGTGCCGACGGCATCGCCTTTTGTTTTTGTCTTAATATGCTCCATGAGAAAACAAAACGGTATCCCCGTTCAGCGACAACGTGCCGAAGGAGGGGGCATCCCAGTCGTACGTACCGATACTGCCGGGATTGAAAAGATAAAGCGGACGAGCCAGCGTGACGGAGCCGAACTTTTCCCCAACCGGGAATGACTCCAAATAGGGCTCGTGCGTGTGACCGAAGATGACGATATCGGCACCGACGCGCGCCGCCTCGGCGGCAATGGTGATGACGCTGCTTTTGACACCGAACCGATGCCCGTGCGTCAGCATAATACGGTGCCCTGCCCGCTCCAACAAAAGCGTCGGCAGCATACCGGGCAAATCCCCGTCACAGTTGCCGGTGACCGCCTGCACGGGGATGCGGAAGGGATCGAACGCCGCCAGGTCCTGCCAACCGTCCCCGGCAAACAGGATTTCGTCCGGCTTTTTGATTTGGCGCCGTACGACGGCGGCCATACGTTCACCGCGGCCGTGAGAATCGGAAAAAATCAGGATTTCCATTGTGCATGCACCCAAACGGCCATATCGTCGCTGCCGCGATTGGCAAACGCATAGTAAGGAATATAATGCAGCGTTGCCGTTTTACGTTCCGGCGGTACGATACCGTACAATTCTTTGGAAGGTTGCGCTTCGCTGCCCTGCGCCTCTATATCGGGCAATCCGAACGTGCCTGTCGTTGTCTTGGCGTTCAACGGCAGCGTCAGGTATTTTCTGTCGTGCGGCACACCGCCGTTATCCTGTGCTTCCAAACAATAGACGACGGGGCCGTGCATCAATGCCGTGCGCCCGGATGCCGCGCGCACGCGCGGGTCGGCAAAGACAGCCTGAATCGGCATATCCATATCCATCCCCAATTCGGCAGGCGGATTGTCGAAGACGGCATACCCGTTTTGCATCGTGTATGGTGCGGTAAACGTCACTTTTTTGCACCAGCCGGGAACGCGCACCATCAACTTTTTCACCCCCGCCACGGCAATACGTACGCTGCCGGACGCTGGATAATCGGTTGTCAAAGAGACACAGACACCATCTTTTTCATATGCAGCAGCCGTAAACTGATGAACAGCCACGGTACCCTCGCCGTCATCGCCGAACACGTAATCGCCCAATGAAGACAACAGGCGGTTGAGGTTGGGCGGGCAGCAGGAACAATCAAACACTTTGACACGCTGCGTGATAGGCAAACGATCATGCTTATTCAAATTCAAATGACGCGTATAATCGCCGATATTGATTTCCAACGGATTTTCATAGAAGAAGGAAGTACCGTCCTGCGACAAGCCGGAAATGATGCCGTTATACAACGTGCGTTCAATCACGTCGGCGTATTTGGCGTTGCACTCCAGTTGCAGCATACGGTGGGCAAAGAACAACAAAGAGATGGCAGCGCAGGTCTCGGCATACGCGGAATCGGACGGCAAATCATAGCCGACGGTAAACGCTTCGCCCTGGCAGGTGGAGCCGATGCCGCCTGTGATATACATTTTTTGTGTGGTAATATCGTCAAACAATGCACGGCAGATATCAGTCAAGGCCGTCTCCCCTGTCAAGCGCGCCATCTCTGCCGCAGCGGCATACAGGTACCCGGCACGCACGGCGTGCCCGTTGGCCTTTGGCTGCTCACGGACGGGAAAATCCTGAAAATAGTCCCGTGCGGGATCGGGGACAAAATCACGGTCCTTATTGGCACCGCCGCGTTCGTTGATGAAAAAGCAGGCCAAGTCACGATATTTTTCGTTTTTCGTGCAATCATAGAGTTTGAACAGTGCCAACTCGATTTCTTCATGTCCGGGCGTGGCAAACGCAGCGCTGCGCTCCACACGGAACACGCGGTCCACCAGGTCGACGTACTTACACATGATTTTTAGGAATCTATCACGGCCCGTTGCATAATAATAGGCCACGGCAGCCTCGACCAAATGGCCGCAGCAATACAATTCATGATCGCCGCGATGCATAAACCGTTCATTGGGGCGGACAACGGTAAAGTGGCTGTTGATATAGCCGTCCTCCCATTGATTGGCCTCGATATCATCGATGACAGACTCGATTTTTTCCACCAATTCGGGGCGGTCTTCTTTTTGCAAAATATACGAGGCGCCCTCCATCCACTTTGCCACGTCGGAATCCCAAAAGACGTGCGGTTTGGGGATATCGGTTGCGTCCGGCGTCCATTTGCAGGCGAAAGCGTTCACGCGGCCGGTTTCATAAAAGCGATCGTATACGGCATTGATGGTAACTTGGCTGTTCAGGGCCTCCAAAGTTTTGAGGAAGCCCGGCTGCAGCGTAACGTTGCGAAAACTGACGGATTTCATGATTCCTCTTTCCCGTATTGCGTCTGCGCATTGAACAAATTGACAAAGCTGCGCAACACGTCTATAATAATTACGATGCTATCAAATTCATTTTTTATGGGAGTAATCAATATGAGTGACAGACGGAAAATTGCTGAAGAAGCATTTATGGCAGGATATAATTGTGCGCAATCGCTGGCAGTTGCTTTTGCCGATATGGTTCCCATCCCACAGGACGAGTGGGTGAAATTATGCGCGCCGTTCGGCGGCGGTATGGGAAGGCTGCGCGAGGTATGCGGTGCTATGTCCGCGTCACTCGCCGTTTTGGGCCTGTTGCAGGGATATGCGACACCCGAAACCGGTGCCCCCAAAAAGGAACTCTATGCCAAGGTACAAACTTTGGCCAAAACGTTCGAGGAACAGCACGGCACGATTATCTGCCGCGACATTTTGGGATTGGCGCCGGGACACGATGAGCCGGAACCCACCGTACGCACACCGGAATTCTACGCTTCCCGCCCCTGCCTGAAATGCATCGGCGACGCGGCGGAAAACTTAGAGCGCTTTTTACAGGAAAACCAATAATATCAAATGAAGCAACGGCGTAACGGAAACGTTACGCCGTTTTTACGTTAGACTTTTTCCAGTTCGACTGCGGCCCAGTCGTAAGCAGCTATTTTTGATACGCGTACGGTTGTCCCGTCATCGGCAACTTCAGCCGTTACGCGCAGGGCGGAAACGAGTTTCCATTTGCCGTCCAGTTGAAGCGTGGGGGCAGCGGCAGTCGGGCCGTCCATACAAATCAAAACGGAACGGCGGCTGCCGTCTGCGCTGTCGGATACCAGCGTATACAGCCAAGGCGCCCCGGCGGCAATGACCGGCAGCGAATGGCCTGCCATACGCCTATACAACGAACAAAGCAGTGCCTGCCGCGGGAAAGACGGCAACAGGGAGGCACCGCCCCACCCTGCCGCACAAATGGTACGTCCGTCAAAGGCGAAGATGGCAAAGCGGTATCCGAGGGGATTTTCATACCAAACACAAGACGGTGAACCATTCCCGTAGGTGCAAAGCACTTCCGCACCTTCATGCGGCGTCAACGTATAGAATTGGGTCTTTGAGGCTTCAAAAGCCTGTTTCTGACCGCCCGGGAAAGTTTCACAATCGGCTTTCCAATCTGCAACGGCCAAGTCCGCACCGACGTCAATGCCGCGACGCTGCAATGCCAGTGCTGCAGGTGCGTCCAAAATAATACCATTTTTCATTTGCGCGTCCGTCAAATCGAGCGCACTGTCACCGTAACAAATACCGGGCTCCCCTTCCCCTTCAAACCGGGCGGGGATACTGTTGTTTGACAGGATATCGGCGGCAAACGGCAGGGAGAAACCATTCATCATGGCACCATCACCGCTGTACGTCTTTCCCAGTTCGGCACGGCGCAGAATATGCTCGCTTTGGTAAACGCGGAAACCGCGGGGCATTTTATCGGCAAACATATCGAACAGAACGGTATCGTCCGCCATGTTTTCAAAATGCGCGTCAAGGTACGCCTTTTCGGCATACGTGGGTTCCTTGGGATCGTAATCATAGCAAAGGAAATACTTATGACGGTTGACACCGCCGTTGGCAATGACGATTTTATCGTACAATTCGCAGGTTGACGTCGGTACCAAATACCGGTTGCGGGGATAGGAATCGTTTTCATCGAATAAAATCATCCCGTCGCCGCGCCCGCGGAACCAACCGGCCTGCAGGCGAACAAAGTCCGCGACGTTGGTGACGCGTTCCCCTTTATACTTTTCGGCAAAAGCAGCCCAATAGGGAGCTCCCGAGAAACGCAGCATGGGGCGGCAACCTTTGCCAACCATGACGCGAATCAATTGCTCCATATCAACGCCCTCGTCGTCATAGTGCGTGAAGCTGGCACAGATACCCATATTGACGGTGGGGTCAAGCTCGTCGGCTGCTTCGCGCATTTTTCGACAGAAATTCGTCATACTCTCGCCCATGACGTCCATAAATGCGGACCGCTCGGGCGAAGGTGCCCCCGTGAAGAAATCTCGCACCTGCTCACGGGTATATTTTACGCCCGTTTTCTTTTCCAGCAGCGCCAAGTGATTGGGGCAAGCGCAGGTAAAGCCGGGACGCACGGATTGTACCAAGTCATCGTCCCACAATACGCCGCGTGCACCGGCACGAATAAAGTCACGCACGTTTTCCTGCATAGCGGCAATGAAATCGGGATCCGTAGAGCAAATCGGCCCGTTCACGCTTCCCTCAAAGTTCATCAAGCGGTTTATATTCGGGAACCGTTCGTCAAAGGCCTTGCCGCGAAAACCACCGTAGCCCAACGAAGACGTCCAGACAATCGGCTCGTACCCGGCTTCCTTCACGTAAGCAAGCGTTTGGCGCAGCGTGGCCAGTTTTTCGGCGCGTTTTTGCCCAACGTCAAAAAATTCACAAAAAGAAATCAGTACCGTATCAACGCCGGCCGCCTTGGCCTCGGCCACTTTCATTTTTAATTCATCCGGATTGATGCCGGCCTCCGCACAGATTTGCGTCGTTAACGTACATTGATAGGTTTTACCGTTTTTTTCGGCGAAAAGCATTTTTTGTCTCCTCTTTATACGTCATACATAATGCGTTATGCGTTATGCGTTAGACATCATTCGTCTATAGCTTTATATTCCAAAAGGATGCCGGCGCGGGGTGCTGCGATGGTCACACTCAAGTTGCACAATGCCGAACCTTTCATGGTCGTTGTCTCGGCATGCATATTTTCATCCGTCATGGTGACAACGTATTCTTTTGACGCGTCAATGCCGCGCAGGGGCGCCGAGAACGAAGTGTCGTCGGCATGCTTTTTGCGGAAATAGTAAACACAGCCGCAGGTGCCGCAGTCAAGCTGATAGGCGGCCCAATCATCAGCGCCGGGCGTGGGCTGCGTGAGAGGCACGAAAGTGCCGGCCCAATACGGGCGGCAACGGCGGCATTCCTGTACAAGCGCACCCGCCTTTTGATAATCGAACGAATCGGAAAGAATATCGAAGTTGCAGGCAATACCGCCGGTAAAGACACCGCGCACGGCATAGGGACTCATTTCCCACGTTGCACAACAAGTCAGGGGCAAATAACGGTTCAGCGATAGGGTTTGCATATGGTTCCAAACGGAGTTGGTGTCGCCGTTCTTGTCCTCACTGCAGCCGGTATCGCTGCGCCACAACGCGACGGACCGCTGCATGGTTTCAAAATCAAGGCGACGCCCGCCGGAGGAACAGTTGTCAATCAGCAAATGCGGGAACCGCGCACGCAAATCGTCCCACATCCGATATAGATTTTCAACGTAGTGCATTTCGTTTACACCGCAACGATTGGGCTCTTCGGCTGCTCTCCAAAATTCAAGCGGGGACATATTGAAATCCTGACGGAATACGTCAACGGCATTTTCCTCCAACATATCCCCCACCAATTTTGTCAAATACGCACAAGCGTCATCATTGGCCAGATTATACAGAGTTCTCTTTCTGCCCTCAATTGTGATCATCCATTCGGGATGTGCCAAATAGATTTCAGTATCCCGCATGACACGTTCTATTTCAAACCATAGAACAAAACGCAACCCTTTCGCATGAACACGGTCCGCAACGGGGCGTAAGCCGCGCGGAAACCCAACTTCGTAAGAATAATTTCCAACGCCATCCGGGAAACATTTTTTGAACCAAGCGGCGTCTATCCACAAGGCATCGAAGCCACCGCATTTGGCAATGCGTTCAGCTTCCTCCAATTGTCCTGCCTCGGTTGACCAATCTGCACGCCTTGTCGCTTCGTTCCAAAAATAGCGGTCAAACGGTTGAATGGCGATAGGCAATTCGGGCAAATCACCGCCAACACGCGGGGCAAACTTTTCCCGCAGCAAATTGCGGAAAGCCATTCGTGCTGCGGTGCGTTCCCCGCCCTTCATCACAATGACGGAAGGCAACCGAACCGACTCGTGCGGTTTGAGATAGAAATCGCAGTCCGTCATACCAACCGACACAGTACACCGGTTGTCGTAACGGCTTACGTCCAAACACCACTGCCCCGTCCAACCGATGCCGAACACGTAGGTCGTCTTATCGTCTCCTATATCAAAGAACGGGAACCCGGTTGTATCGGAAGAACGGCCGTTCAGCGGTTCAATATGCAAATTCTCATCCAACGTATTCACAAAGGGAACAAAGCTGACCGCCCCGCAATTATCCCCCGAAATGGATTCGAACACGGGTTTGTCGGCAAAGTCAAATGCCATATCCAACGGTTTGACAAACTTCATTTGCGGTGAGTTTTCGTTGAACGTATTGGTTAACCGCAGACATGCCGTAAACCATTCGCCGCCGTCGTGCAGTGTCAGCGTCACACGTACGCCGTCCAATACTCGCTCGAACGTATCCGGGGCAGTTTGCGTCAAATCAGACGGGACCAAGTTATATTTTTTCTCACCGATCACCAGAGATGACAGTGCCGTTTGCAGTACGTTATTCATAACAGTCTCCCAAGTCAAAAAATATTATTTTTATAATAGAGGGCCGAAACTTTAAATCTTTTTCTGCATTTCCACCAGCTCGTCATATGGGATGCCGAGACTGTTTTTACGTTTTTCCAGTTTCATATTGCGAATATTGTGCAGATACAACCCGAATTTCTGCGGGTTCATCAGCATGGCGCGATAGAGCTGTTCGCGGTGATTCCAAGTGCGCGCGTTTTTCCAACGCAGCTCGTTTTCATCCACGGACATATAGTAAGTATAGGCAATAAACCACACGGCGCCCATCTCGGACAGTTCGCCGGTGGGGTCAAAATCATAGCGAATCGGATTTGGCATATTATACTCCTTATTTCAATATATTGATTATCTTCATTATACAGTTTTACTCTTTAGCCGTCAAGACAAACCGCAAAAACGCCTGCCCTATTTTATAACAGGACAGGCGTAGCGTATGGCAAAAACAAAATGCATCTGTCTTGTTTTCGGCAAGACAGATGCATAAGAAATCCTATCAGTGGCGGTGCGTGTGATGCGATTCTGCGGCCTCCTTGGGGCTCAACCGCAAAAAAGCGCGCAAGGATTCAGTTTGCGGATTGCCGAAAACGTCTTCCGGTGCACCTTCCTCGGCGATGACACCCTTGGATAAGTAAATGACCTTATCGGAGACAGCACGGGCAAACTCCATTTCGTGCGTGACGACGATCATGGTGCGTCCCTCTTGGCGCAGTGCCAAAATGGTATTGAGCACTTCCACGGTGAGCTCGGGGTCAAGTGCGGACGTCGGCTCGTCGAAACACAGGATTTCGGGTTTCATACACAGGGCGCGGGCAATGGCCACACGCTGCTGCTGACCGCCGGACAACTCACAGGGATACGCATCCTCACGGGATGACAGGTTCATTTTTTCCAAATAGTATTTGGCGGTCGCAACCGCTTCTTCCCGCGGAATCTTCAGCACGCGGATGGGCGCGTCAATCAGGTTCTGCAGCACCGACATATGGGGGAATAGGTTAAAGGACTGGAAAACCATCCCCGTCATTTTTTGAATGGCGGACCGCTTTTCCTTATCGGCATAGACGGCGACTCCGTTTTCATCGGTGGTTACCAGCGTTTCCCCGCAAATCTCGATGGTGCCGCTGTTGACGGTTTCCAACTGCGCCAAGCACCGCAGCAGCGTCGACTTGCCGCTGCCGGAGGAACCGATGATGGAGATAACCTCGCCCTTGTTCAAAGAAAACGACACGTCATTGATGACGTCCACACCGGCGTAAAACGATTTTTTTAAGTTCTTTACAGACAAAATCATATCGTTTTCCCCCTTATTTGATGCTGTAGTAATTCATTTTCTTTTCCAGCCGTTCCATACCGTAGGCAACCAAATAGTTAAATATATAATAGAACAGTGCGGCGCCGATGAACGGAATTAAACTGGTGAGCGTAGATGCCAGCTGCTTTGCCTTGGTGAACATTTCCACAACGCCGATGGCGTAGGCCAACGACGTATCCTTGACCAACGTAATCACCTCGTTGGTGATGGTGGGCAGCACACGGCGCACCACCTGCGGCAATACGATAACGGAAAACGTTTGCCGTTTGGAATAGCCCAGCATTTTGGCGGCTTCATACTGCCCCACGGGAATGGAAGCAATACCGCTGCGGTAAATCTCGGCAAAATAGGCGGCATAATTGAGCACAAAGCCGACGATGACAGCCACGAATCGCCAGTTCTCCCCCAGTGAGGACAGATTAATTTTAAAGGCGTAGTACGGGCCGAAATAGACGACAAACAGCTGCAGCATTAAGGGCGTGCCGCGCATGACGGAAATATAAATGCGGAAAATCCAGGCAATCACCGGATTTTTTGACATTCTGCCGAAACAGATGACAAGGCCGAGCGGCAACGAGAAAATCAGCGTCAGCAGGAAAATTTCCAGCGACGTAATCATGCTCTGCCCCAACAGAACGAGAATGGACCAAAAATTCATACTAATCTAATTATCCTTTGCACAAGGCAACGCTGTAACGGCATTTCAAGCCGTTACAGCGTTGTCATCGTTTATTTACGAATCGAATCGGGTGTATCAGTCGTCGATAATGACGGAATCGGCAACGTCGTACTTGTCGCAAATGGACTTGATGGTTGCCTTATCCAAACCGATGACGGCGTTCCAAATGGTATTCATCAGGGCTTCGTTACCCTTCTTGAAGCCGATACCGTACTGCTCGGAGCAGATGGCTTCGTCCAGTACAACGTAACCGGTCTTGCCGGAAATCATAGCTTTTGCCGTACCTGCATCGATGACCAAAGCGTCAACGGCGCCGGTTTCCAGTTCAACGAATGCCTCGGTATAACCGGCACAGGTTGCGGGCGCACCGTTCTTAAAGGTCTTTGCCAGGTCGCCCCAAACGGGAATGTCGTTTTCCTTAATCACGTTACCGTCGTCATCGGTGGCGAACAGTGCGGTTTCACCGGAAGAACCGGCCTGTACCTTCACGTTCTTGCCGGCAAGGTCAGCCAGCGTCTTGATGGCATCGCCCTTAACCAGAACGACGATGGAAGAATCGGCGTAGGGAGCGGACCAGGTATAATCGTCTTCACGACCGTCGATGGTGAAACCGTTCCAAATGCAGTCAATGTTACCGGAAGCCAGTTCCATATCCTTGGCTTCCCAGGACACCGGAATCAGTTCCAGGGTGTAACCGATGGAAGCGCAGGCAGCCTTGGCCAGGTCAATATCAAAACCGACGTACTGGTTGGTCGTTTCGTCGAGATAACCGTAGGGTTCGAAACCGTCGGCATCGAAGCCGAGTTTCAACGTGCCCTTGGAAGTGCCTTCGGGCTTGAAGACCGTCTGGGTCTTGGTGGAACCGCAGGCGATGAAGCATACACTGACCAAAACCAGTGCCATCATCAGGGATACAATCTTTGCGAACTTTTTCATTTTTCTTATCCTCACTTTATTGCTTTAGCGTGCTAAATCGCTTTGACGGAGATATTATACCACTGCCCAACGGGCTTGTCAACACTTTTTCACGCTAAAGCACTAAAATTTTAATCGGGTTTTACAGAAAGAAGAAAGGCGCCCGCACAGGCAGGCACCTTCCCTTTTATTTTTTGTATTATTGGGTAATATCCAAAAGCGTAGACACGTTCTCGCTGCCGATGTACGTATCGGGATACTTGCCGTCCCACTGTTGAATCAGCATATACTGCAGCAGCTCGTCGGACAGGGATTCCTGAATGGCCTTGTTCTTGGCGGCCTCTTTCTGACCGGTGTACTCGGCGGCATCGGCGTTCACCTTCTGTACTTCGAGATCGGCACGTGCGGCAATCTGGGCAACTTCTGCATCGGCCTCGGCCTTAATCTTGGCTACGGCTGCCTCTGCGTCGGCTTCAATCTTGGCACGTTCAGCCGCCTGCTCAGCCTCCATGGTCTTCTGTTCCTGCTCGGTAGCGGCGCGCAATTTGTTCTGCACGGCAACCTGTTTGGCTTCAACAGCATTGGTGAACTCATCGGTAAAGTCCATATCCTCGATGGACGTGGAAACCAATTCGATATCGAATTTATCCAACTCCTTGGACAGCATCTCTTCAATGGCAAGCGCCAACTCGTCACGGTTGGAAATCAGGTTCTCCGCCGTGTAATGTGCCATAACGGTCTTTACCGACTCGGTTACGGCAGGCGTAATAACCGTGCTGTAGTAATCGCGACCGATGGTTTTGTAGATATTCTGGGCATTTGCCTTATTGATTTGATAGTTGATGGTGTAGACACAGGTCACTTCCTGAATATCGGAAGAGAAACATTCCATATCAATAACGCTCTTCTGTACACGGTTGTCCATTTCCAACACCGTCTGCCAGGGAGCGACGAAATGAATACCGGAATCCAACGTGAAGCTTTCCACGCGGCCGAACGTTGTCACGATACCGGTGTTACCGGTGCTGACGGTGGCAAAGCAGGACGACAGAATCACAACCACGCAAACGACAGCGCCGACCAAGGGCAGCAGCTTTGACAATTTAACGCTTTTATACTTGAGCTCTGCACCGGCAACGATACCGGCGATTAAAACAAGAATACCGAAAATTAAACCAGCCATATTTTTTCTCCTTTTCTTTTCTGCGAAACTAAGTTGGTATAATAATTATATCATACTCATACGAATAAGTCAAAAACAGGGCCGCCTTTTCTGTCAAGGCAACCCTGTTTTGTTCGGATATTTATAATCGGCAATACCGTCAAATCGTTATGACCAGCCGAAGATTTTGGTCAACAGCATCAACAAGCCGGAGAACGTCAAAATGATACTGGTAAGAATGGTTAACGTGTGCGTTTTTATCTTGTTGGCAATGCGGGCGCCGACGTACGCAAACACAAACGTGGACACGACGCAAACGGCGAACGGCAATACCAAACCGGCTGAAAAGCCGTTAATCAGGAAATGCGCCACAGCGCCGATCAGTGCGGTAAAGGACATCATGTAGACGCTGGTGCCCACCGCTTTTTTGAAATCAAGTCCCATAACGGAATGGAGAACAAACAGCATCATCATACCGCCGCCCGTTCCCTGGAAGCCGCAAATCAACCCGACGCCGGCACACAAAAGAAGTGCGACCCAACATTTGCTGCCGCTTCCTTCCCCGCAAAGACACGTCTTCTTTTCGGGACGGAAGAGTAAATATACGCCGAGGGCCATGGCCGCCACGATAGACCAGTAACCGAGCACCGTGTCACCGGAGACGTCACGCTGCCCGATTTCCAAACGAGACAGCCAAAACGCCACAAAACTGCCGAGCACGGCAAAGGATAAAATGGTTGCCAAATGATACTTCGTTTTTTTGATTTCAATATTGCCTTTGCGGGCGTAGGTCACGGCGGATACGGCAGATGCCAGCACGTCGCTTGACAGGGCGATGGCCACCGCATCGTAAAACGGAACGTTCAGTACGCCGACCAAAATGGGAACGATATATACGGCAGCGGACAACCCGGCAAAACCGGTGGTAAGACCCGCACCCATCCCTGCCAAAATGCAGAACAGGATAATCTTCACTTCGACGCACGACCTCCGTTTCTAAAAAAATGAAAAGCCAATAGACAATATATTATACTACAATATTATAAATAATGCAAGATTTTTTTGCGCCGACGGGAAAAGGGATTTGCACGATACGTCTTGACAATCCCCACCGTTGTGCTACAATAATCGGTAAGAACAACCACAAGGGGGATAAAAAGATGCTGCTTGTCGGACAAAATGAAGTAACAACAGGGGTTTTACTGTTCCACGATGATTTTTCAAAAAACGACCTTGCCGAGCGCTGGGAAATCAGCGGCGGGGACTGGACGAGCGGCGGGGGTGTATGCCGCGGCGTCTTTCGCGGCAATGCAGGAGGGTTGATTTATACCAAACAGCAGTTCCCCGGTGACGTGCTGCTGGATTTTTGGGGTACCATTATCCCGCCCTGCGACAACGACCTGAACTTTTCCTTCCGCACCCGCGGCTGGGATTATGAGAAGGGCGACGCCGCAACGGGATATATCGCCGGGTTTAACGGCTGGTACACAAAACGCGCCGGCATCGAACGGTATCCCACCTGCGCCCTGCAGTCGCTTGTGGGCACCTTTTCGATTGAAGCCGGCCGGGAATACCATATTCAGGCCGGTATCGTGGGCAATACCTGTTTTATCGCTGCCGACGGACAGGTCGTCGTCACGCTGTCCGACCCGGACCCGATCACCGAACCAGACTGCAACCGCGTAGGACTGGGTACCTACTGCAGCCAAATCGAGTTCCGCGATTTTAAGGTTTATCGGCCGACAGTCACCCATCACAGTATGTCATACGTACCTAAATTCTAATTAAAACGGCAACGAACCTCGTGCGGTTCGTTGCCGTTTTAGTTTATGCCAATCCGGGCGGGCAGGGTTTGCCCGTCACGCGTTTGTATTTGTAATAGAGTTCCTCGGTGGCGATGGCCATTTTGGTGACGGAAAACGCACAGTCGTGCGGGTAAACGTACCACGTATCGTCCAGCGTATTGAGATCGACGCAGTCGCCGTGCGAAAACAAATAGTTATATTCGATATGGCAGGAATACAGCGACGGGACGGGTTTGGTCATGATGCGCGGCTCTTCGCCGTCTTGGCTATGCAGCGTCACGGTAAAGCCGTTCATATCGTGCGTCATGATGCCCTCCCCTAAATCGATATACCCCTTGGCATTGGGCAAACTCTCCACGTGAACAGGTAAGGCACCGCTGTTGTAGGTGCCGTCTTCCACTTCACGGCGTACGTTTTGGCGTTCCCATTCGTACCAATCGGGAATATGGGCAAATTCGGTCTCCCCCGCATCGGCGGACAGGCGCCCGTATTCGTCCATCGTCCAGGATTTTCCGCAGGCACCGCATTTAATTTGCGCGCCCTCGCTGCTCATGGCGTACTCTTGTTTGCAATGGGGGCACTGATACAGCACCTTTTCGAGTCCCACGGCACGGTCGGGGCAGTCAACGCTGATTTTATTTTGATACTGCCAGGCAAAATCGTCGTATTGGAAGGCCTGCACCAACCCGGCGTTAATATCACCGGCCGTCATTGTCTGCATCTGTTCGGGCGTGTAGAGCACCCGCATCTCGGCTGACGTCGGCTTGACACCACGCTCGTGGCGTGTGTTCCAAAACGGGTGGTTAATATGATGCCCGTGACACATCAGCGTGACAACCGGCACGCCGAGTGATTTACACAATTGCCCCAATGACTGCGGCAGCGGCGCGGTGGTACCGCACAAAGAATACCGTGCCTCGGGATAAATCGCCACGATACCTTTATTTTTAATCACGGTATGAATGTGGCGAATCAGCGAAATATCGCTGGTAAACTTACGTTTGCATATGCAGCCGATATTGCGCAGCAGCCCCTCGCGGCCGATAAACCCGTCAATGGCCACAATATAGTTGGCAAAATGCGGGAACGTAGCCGTGGCAGAAACGCTCATATCAAAAAAAGCATTGTGATTTCCCAGCAGCAGGTAGGGCGGTTTGATGCCCTCCATCCCCGTTTTTATGATATGTGTTTTATGCTTCAAAATATTGGGCAGCGTAATGCCCCATGCCACCGGTTTTAAGAACGGGTTGCATTTTTTGGGAGGCTTTTTCATATTGAAACGCGTCATCGTATCTATATTTTGCGTCGTCGTTTTCATTCTGTAACCCTTACGTTTCTTTTAGCGTTGGGGGAAGTGCCGCCGAACGGATTCCGTTCGGAAAGACTGCGCAGACGGTTCGTCGCGCACGTACCGATTTATTATTATATATTATTTTGGGACGTTGTGCAATTCTTATTTGCATTTTTCGTCACTTAAAATGCAAAAAAGAGCGCCGAAACGCTCTTTTTTTGCTCAAGTGATTGATTGACAAGAAGGCCCTATACTGCCAATCTGTCAAATTGCAGCGGCAGCGGGAGAGCCGTTTCACGATTTCTTTTTGCTTCAGCGAATAAACGTGATGCGGGTATCGGGTGCGGTGTACTGCGACAGGTCACCTGCCAAAGTATCGCGGATATAGGTGATGAGCACCTGGTAGTCGGACATGATACTCTTCTGCACGACGTTTTTGCCGACCAAATAGACCTTCATACCGCTGCCGCCCTTGAGGATCATATAGTTCGTCCCGGCGAACGTGTAGGTTTTGGTAAGATCAACCGGCACGTATTCGCTGCCGTTCCAAATCTTCAAATCGGAGACACGGCGCGTCATGGTTTCGTCAACACCGACAAGCATATCCTCCTCATTTACCAAAACGGGAGAAGGGATCGTCGTATCCACGGTAAAGGTCATACCCGAAACGTTGGGGAAACTGCCGTCCTCACCCATGGGTTTGGAGCCGTCTTCGTTCGTGATTTGGGGTGTGACGCAGCGGACGTCATACTCCAAAATATCCATAATTTCCTGTCCGGTCAGTTCCACCACACACAGTTCGTTGCCGTAGGGGTTGACGTCAATGACGTTCTGATACGTAATCTGCCCGGCTGCAAAACCGGCACGAATACCGCCGCCGTTGATATAGGCCACGTCGGCCCCGGATACGGCACGATACGCGTCGGCACACAAATCGCCGATGGCGGTTTCGCGGTTACGCACGGCACGCAGACCGTTTTCGTCCACGGTGGGCAAGGATACGTTGATGGAACAAATCACCTCATTCAACCATGCGGAATAGGTCTCCACGTACCCGCCCACAGCAGCGGCAACTTCGGCGTCGTCACCATCGATGCTGTTCAGCAGCTCAACGGTCAGCGTGCCGTCTGTCTTTATTGTCAGTTGTCCGACGTTGACAAGACCCGTGCCTGTTTGTGCACACAACACGTCATTCCCGTCTTTGTTGTCGTACGTTTCCACGTAATCCGTGTGCGAATGTCCGTCGAGAACGGCATCAATACCGGTCGTATTGGCGACCAACTCCGGGACGTTATAGGGTGCGTCGGCAGCGTCTGTACCGACGTGCGCCAATGCAATGACGAAATCGGCGCCGTGTTTTTTGGCGTCGTTTACCGTCTTTTGAACGGCTGCATAAAACAGCGTACCGTTTTCACCGAGATTGAAATCATATACCTGTACCCCGTCCTCTTCAAAAATCATCGGAGAGGTACTGTAACACGTCATGGGTGTGGAAATACCGACAAAAGCGACCTTATATTTGCCGTATTTGACGATTTCATAGGGTTTCGTATCTTCCAGTGCAGAAAGCCCTTCACCGGTGTAGGTCACGTTGCAGCACAAATATTGTGCGTTGGCTTTGGCAAGCAATTCGCGCAGACGCGGCATTTGATAATCGAATTCATGATTGCCGAGCGCAGCAAAATCGTAGCCGACTGCGTTCATCGCATCGACAATCACTTCGCCCTGTGAAACGGCACCGAGAGAGGAACCCTGCACGGCATCGCCGCAGTCGACCAACGCCACGTAGGGCGTGATTTGTTCCGTTGCCTTTTTTAAATAGGCGACTTGAGAAAGGGTCAGTTTTTCTTCGCCTTCTTCAATTTGACAGTGAATATCGTTGGTAAACAGCACGACGATATCGTGGTCATTCGTCCGCGTGCCGCACGCCGTGCACAAACAAAGCAACGTGACGACAACGAGCAGAAGAGATAAGAGTTTTACGTGTTTTTTCATTTTGTTTTTCCTCTTTTTTGCTTTTTATTTAATCCATAAAATGAGCCTGTTCAAATTCGGTGCAGCCGTTATCCTGCCAGATAATCCCCACCTCGGCCGAAAGACGGATGAAGTCCTCCACGACACCCTTTTCGACGTAGTTTTCGGCAATATTGAGATTAAAGCGTCCATTATAATCCACGGCAGCCATAATACATTCGCCGAAGTCGTGCCACACTTTAAAATCAATATCGGCCACCTGCTCAGATACGAAAGAAGGCAGTTCGATTTTGCCCGGATACGTCAATACGAAGTTGCAATCGGTATCTTTCAAGAGCAGACCGATGAGTTTCGTGCATCCCCGCAAAAAGCGCTTGCTGCCGAGCAGGTGATAGGCCCGGAACGTCTTGATGCGGTCGGTCACGGACCGCACAACGTTTTCCGGTCGGCGCGCGACGTCCAGTTTTTCTTTATACGTTTGGGCAACCTGCGCAAACGACATGGCATCGTAGTCGTCGATATACGTCATGCGCTTATAATCCACGCAGTTATGCATCGTTTCATAATGCAGAGAACGCCGCAAATCCAAAACCACGTTGCAGGCGACTTTTCTGTTTTTGACGCCCGCGGGCAAGTGACACCGCAACGCCCGGGAAAAGAGAATCGCCAACACGGGGGCGACGGAGCTGTGCATTGCACGCGCCGCTGCCACCACGGACGCCGTATCGGCAGTCAATGCGTGACAATCGGTCTTGTACCCGCGATTGCACTTGGGAAAGTGCCGCACGGGAAAACCGGTCGGGTCCACGGCATAACCGCTCCCCTTCTCTTTTGCATTATAAAACGGTTCCAGTCCCAAACCGAGCGGCAGTTCCTGCGCCGGCGGCTCTAATTGACCGCCGCAATACACACAGAGAATATCCGACAGGAATTTCAGCGCACCGATGCCGTCCGAAACACCGTGCAGCCACTCAAAGCAAAGGCGGCAGCCGTCGTAACAAATACGCCAGGGGTAATCGTTCGTATTCTGTCCGAACGTTTTCGGCCGGTTCCGTTCATCGCATTGCAGGATGACAAGCGGAGCATCGTTGGTTTCCAGATAAAACGCTTTATCAAAACAGACGCGCGTGGCGAACAGCGGGTGACCGGGCAAGGCCGCCCGAATCGCGCTCTCCAACCGGGCTGCATCAATCGGCGTACGCAGTGCAACCCGATACATAGGGTTGTTCTCCACCGTGCTGCCGGCCGCTTCAATGGGGTATTTATCCATGAATCCCAGTTCGTACCGCATCGACCATGCCTCCTTTTCGTACATATACAATAACAACGTAATTGTATCACAAAGTGCCAATGAATACAATTCACTTCACTGTTTTTATAGCTAAAAGAGATGGCACGGGTTCACACGGTACAAAGTAAGTATCCCCCGGCTAAGCCGGGGGATACTTACTTTGTGGATTAAGCTTATTTGTTACTGTAAAACTAATTCTATTTCGTCATCATCCTCCATGCCGGTTTCGGTAAATCCAATTTTCCTATAAAGCCTAAGACCCGCAACGTTCTCTTTATTACACGTCAGAGCGATTCGATTGGATGGTCCAAATGGCTTTGTCTTTATATAGGTTATTACCTGTATAAGTGCCTCTGTTCCATATCCCTTACCTTGTCTGGATTCGTCAATCATCATGTGCCAGATATCGTATTC
>DCGU01000034.1:0-124 GCA_002315325.1 Clostridiales bacterium UBA1770 | reverse complement strand
TCTCCTGCCCTTTTGCCAATTTCAAGTTAAATGCCTGTACAAAATTTTCTTCTGTAATTTTTTTGAGATGAATCATACTTTCCTCCATAAAATGTACTTACGTAGTTTAAATAAACAGTCTTGT
>DCGU01000032.1 GCA_002315325.1 Clostridiales bacterium UBA1770 | reverse complement strand
ATGCAGTTCGTATAATAAACCCCGGGCTTCGGCAGCAATTTGTCTGCAGGAACAGTTACGTTTGCCGTCGGGAATCCGAATCCGTGTCCCCAACCGTTTCCGTGCGATACTGTTCCCGCAACTGCATAGGGATAGCCGAGATATTCCGCAGCTTTTCCCGCTTCGCCCTGTGCAAGAAAACGTCTGATAACCGACGAGCTTACAGTGATTTTATCCTTAACAAATTCATTTTCAACGCAAGTGTTGGGGAAAGCGCGTTTCAGCAAATCCGGTGTGCCCGTTTTATTGACGCCAAAAGTAAAATTATAACCGCAGGCAATACCGACACAACGGAGTTCATCTTTTAAATACGCAATAAATGCGTCCGGGGCCATATGACGAAACTGTTCAAAGTCGGCGATAAACACGCGTTGAATGCCGATCGCGGCAAATATGGATTTCTTTTCTTCCCAGGTGGTCAATACGCCGTTCTCTGTCCCGCTGAATTTGTACGAAGGGGAAGAAAACGTCCATACGCAGGGCAGTGCACCCAACGCCTGTGCCGCCGATACGGCGGACTTGAGTATTCGCATATGCGCAATATGAACACCGTCAAAATCGCCTAACGCAACAAACGTATCGAACGCTTTTTGTGGTTCCGTATTTGAAAATAAGTCAATTGTTTTATAATTCATCTTTATTGTTCCGCTATCCGTTTTATTTAAGAATATTATACACAAATTGCCGTTTTATTTCAACGATAAACTGAAAAGGGAACAAAAACAGATTTCAATTGACAGTGATAATACCTAATGATATAATGTAATGATACCTATCATCAATTTATTCATTAAGGAGGGAACCATGAGTGCAAGAAAAGACGAAATAAACTCATTTTGGGATCTTGACCGTTTGCTCCCTGCCAAAAAAAGTCGCCCGACGTCTGCAGTTCAGCCCGTCGACCTCCCTTTGATTGAAATTGATGACGTGCAACCATCAAACGAACGAACAACTTCCCAAATCCAAATCATTCCGCCGTCCGAGACTAAGCAGCCTTCGCCCGCACCCGAAACAGATGAAGATACTTGGTGTATGCAAAGCTCATTAATCAAACGTATCGTCATTCGAAAATGGAAAACGTCTTTCAATTATTATGAAGACTTTTATGCAGACGCTTTTCGTTTTGTGAACGCCAACGGGGTCCCCGTTCCCGCCGCTTCTTTCTTTTCTTACGTACCGCAATATTCCCAATTAACGGCCTCCCAATTGAGATGGTATTTATATTGGAGAACGCAGCTTCGCGATAACGGCATTGCATTGCCGACAGATGAAAGTTACGTTACACTTTATTTATATGAAATCATCAACCTCTCCGATCGGATTGATCCCCAAACAGGCCTTTCCCAAATACTGACCGTATGGAAAAACTATCACGAAAAATATCCGGGGATAAACAAATACGTTTCAGAATGGCTTGTTGATTATTGTTTCATTCATCATTTGACGCCATCCGTGCAGGATCTTACGTTTGTGACGCCCGATATGACTGCATCCTGCTCCATCAAAGAATTTTACCTGCATTTTGACCCGACGGATATTTCCGGTTTTTCATTGTTCTTAATGCAGTATGCCTCGTCTTATCAATATAAACAAAGTAAATACTACACAAATGAAAATAAGGCGTTGTACGACCTGCACGTGAATGCCGTTATTGTATTGCTCTTATCCGACGAATTGTTGTTTCAAAAAATAAATCATTGTTTGAACGTGCATACTGTAAAAGTCATACGTGATGCCTACGTAGGTGCGCTGTGTTCCTGTTCCAACAAACGCAAATTGGAAATTGAATACGTTTCGTTTTCCCGCTCTCACGAGGTAAAATATTTCATCGGCGACGTCGTTAAGTATACCGAGAATCAAATCCGCTCTTATTTGGGCATAAAATCACGGTTATCGATCTATTCCTTACCGGACGACGTCAAAAAAACACTGGACAATTACTTTGAACGTTATCTCCCCCATGAGAAAAGGAAACAGCAAGCCCCCCAGCCGGCGTATGAATCGTTATATGATCTGCCCGAAAAGGCATTGTCCTTATCCGATGCCAAAAACATTGAAAACGATTCTTGGGACACAACCGACAAACTGCTTACGTCCATGACGCTGCCCAACGTACAGGAAGATCTTTCTATGACACGTGCCGAGACTGTCGTTCCGCATTTTGCGTGTGACGTGCAGCAAACTGCCAAAGCCCCCAATGCCATCCTAACCCACAAAGAATTCGTTCTGTATCTCATCTCATCCGAAAAAAGTAAAGCGTTGGAATATTGCTCCAAAAGACAATTACTCTTTGATTCCGTTGTCAATGCAATTAATGAGGCCTGCGTTGACGTATTCGGAGACGTCATTTTTGAGGAAGGCAGATTCATTGAGGAATATCATACAGACGTGATGAAATACTATCAATCTTTTGATTAAAGAAAGGTACGATATGAGTGAAAATAAAACCGTCCCCAAAAGAATATTGTCCTCCATATTATCATCGTTGTCGGCAGGCGTTGTACCGAGGCTCGGGACACCTTATATTGCCATCGGACGAAAAGATGAAATCGATGCATTTTTAAATGATTTAAACGCCGTCAGCGACGGTGCCTCGCGTACACGATTTCTCGTCGGCCGATATGGATCCGGCAAGAGTTTTCTCATGCAGCTGATACGCGGATATGCGCTTGAACGCGGTTTTCTGACAGCTGATGCCGACCTGTCACCCGAACGACGTTTATACGGCAGCGGTTGTACCGGCATTGCCACGTACAGAGAATTGATTAAAAACTTAGCGTCCTCTTCCTCCCCGAACGGCGGCGCACTGCAGGTCATCCTTGCAAAATGGCTTGATAAAGTCAGATTTGAAACGGGCAGCGTCGATGCAAAAGATATCTTTTCTTCTGTCAGGAACACACTCGCTTCCATTGAATCGTACGTCGGCGGCTTTGATTTTTCCGCTGTCATTTCCTCCTATTTTACTGCCTCTTTTTCCGATTGCCCGGAGGCGGAAATGCAAAAAAGCGCCTGCCTTCGTTGGCTTCGCGGTGAATTTGCAAGCAAGACGGAAGCGGCCGGTGCGCTTGGTTTTCGCGTCTCTACAGTCATTGATGATTCCAACTGGTACAATTTTATTAAACTTTGGTCCTCGCTCTCTTTACGCA
>DCGU01000009.1 GCA_002315325.1 Clostridiales bacterium UBA1770 | reverse complement strand
TAATATCCTCCATCTACCCTATTGAGTATTATGATTCATTCGAAAGGAACCAAAAATGCAAACGTTTGATTTTGCCGCACAGGAAAAAGACCGCGTGTACAACTTCGCTGCCGGCCCTTCCATGATGCCGGTGTCGGTGCTGGAACGTGCCGCCCGCGATATGGTATGTTACCCCGGCGCGGGATGCTCCGTGATGGAAATGAGCCATCGTACGCCCGCCTTCGAGGGCATTCGCAATCATGCCGAGGCCACGCTGCGCTCTTTAATGGGGATCCCCGACGATTACGCCGTATTGTTCCTGCAGGGCGGTGCGACGCTGCAGTTCTCGGCTGTGCCGATGAACCTGTGCCGCAAGGACGACCTGGCCGCCTACGCCGTGACGGGTAACTTTGCCGGCAAAGCGCAGGAAGAGGGCGCACGCTTCTGCCGCACGGCCATCGTCGCTTCCTCCGCTGATAAAAATCATACGTATATCCCGAAAATAACGGCGGATATGGTGCCGCAGGATGCGAAGTATTTGCATATCACGGGCAACAATACCATCTTCGGTACGGCCTACACCGACGATACTTTGCCGCAGACCGGCAGCGTTCCGCTGGTTGCCGACTGGTCCAGCGCTATTTTGGGACAGCAAATCGACGTATCCAAATACGGGCTGATTTACGCCGGTGCGCAAAAGAATTTGGGCCCTGCGGGTTTGACCATCGTCATTGTCAAACGCAGCCTGCTGTGCCCCGAAATCGATAACAGCGTGCCGCCCGTGCTGCGCTACGCCGTACAGGACAAAAACGAATCCATGTATAACACGCCGCCCTGTTTTGCCATTTATATGGCGGGGCTGATGTTCGACTGGGTGACGGAGCAGGGCGGTGCCGCCGCGCTGGAGGCCGTCAACCGCAAAAAGGCAGGACTCTTGTACGACTTCCTGGATTCTTCCAAGCTCTTCTGCAACCCCGTGCGTAAGGACAGCCGGTCACTGATGAACGTCGTGTTCACGCTGCGGGACGCCGACAAAACGCCGGATTTCCTGGCCAAGGCAACGCAGGCGGGTATGATCAATATCAAGGGGCACCGTCTGGTCGGCGGCTGCCGCGCATCGCTCTACAACGGTATGCCGTACGAGGGCGTCGAGCGTTTGGTCGACCTGATGGCACGATACGAAAAAGAAAACGGTTAATCTTTATTTGAAAAATATACGTAGGAGAATACATATGTACGTCATTCAAAATTACAACAAAATCACCGAGGCAGGCCGCCGCGCCCTCGACGCGACGAAATACACCCTGACCGAAAAGACGGATGCACCGGACGGTATCCTGGTGCACTCCACCCCCCTGCACGATATCCCTCGTCCCGAGAGCCTGAAGGCTATCGTCCGCATCGGTGCCGGCACCAACACCATCCCCGTTGACAAGTGCACGGAGGAAGGTATCGTGGTGTTCAATACGCCCGGCGGAAACGCCAACGCCGTGAAGGAACTGACGATTGCCGCCATGATTATGGTCATGCGCAACGTGCAGGCTGCCGACGGTTGGGTACGCTCCCTGCAGAACGGTGAAAACGATCCCGGTAAGGCAGTCGAGGCCGGTAAGGAAGTTTACCGCGGTCCCGAAATTATGGGCAAGCAGATCGGTATCCTGGGCCTGGGCGCTATCGGTTCCCGTATGGCGCGCGCCTGCCACGATCTCGGTATGACCGTTGTCGGTTACGACCCCTACCTGACCAATACACAGAAGACCGAACTGCGCGGTATTTGCCATATCACGGATAACCTGCGTTCTCTCTACGCCACTTCCGATATCGTGACCGTGCACATCCCGCTCAACGAAGCGAACAAGGGATTTGTCGGCAAGGAAGCCATTGCCGATATGAAGGACGGCGTTTACCTCATCAACTACGCCCGCGGTCCCATCCTGGACAACGATGCCGTTTGCGATGCCATCGACAGCGGCAAGATCAAGGGCTTTGCCACCGACTTCCCGACGGCTCGTCAGCTCGGCTACAAACAGATTGTTTGCACGCCTCACCTGGGCGCCGGCACACCCGAAGCCGAGGAGAACTGCACGCTGATGGCCGTTCACCAGATTTGCGATTATATTGAAAACGGCAATATCACCAACTCCGTCAACTTCCCGGACGTTGCGTTTGCCCGCACCGACGGTCCCCGCGTGACCATTATGCACAAGAACGTCAAGGGTATGCTGGGTAAGATTACCGAGCTGATTGCCGCGCAGGAGATCAATATTGAAAACCTGTTGAACAAATCCCGCGGCGACGTGGCCTACACCGTACTCGACTTTGCCGAGGGTGTTACCATTCCGCAGGACCTGGTTGACGCTTTCAAGAATATGGAGCAGGTAATCCGCGTCAGAGTATTATAATTGCATCTTTTTCCCTATCCCCGGGGGACTGCGAAAAAAGCGCCGACCCAAATACAAATCAAAAGTGCCGCTTCTTCTATCCGAGAAGCGGCACTTTTTTTGCGTTCGGGTCTTGTATCCCGCCGAAACTGTGATATAATGAAAGGGAAGAAAGCCGGCGGCACCGTATGGCTGCCGTCATAAAACGGGAGGTTGATTGTACAATGGCTGAAGAAGAAAAGAAAAACGAAACCAAAGAAGAAAACGCTTTTTCCAAAATGTGGAAAAAGGCAAAGCAGTCCGTGAACGATACCGTCCTGGAGGCCAAGATTCGTTCCGCCTTTGAAAAGGAGCACGAAATATTCACCGTTTATACCAAGAACGAACTGCTGCCCAAATCGGTGTACGGCAGTATCACCGACGGCGTTTTGACCGTGTTCGATAAGGTTGACGTCAAGGCATGGTCGGTTATTGTTGCGAACGAGGACGATAAGGCCTATTACGTGATGTCCACAACAGCGGCAACGGTGACGGCCGAGGTGGAGGGCGTATCGTACGAACGCCCCGGCACGGCAATTTATCTCGACGAAAACGTGGAAGAGGTCAACGTCGTCAAGGCCGGCAAACGGTATTATCTGTATAAAGGACCCAATAAAGGTTAATCCAAAAACGGTGCTGTCAGTCAAAAACTGACAGCACCATTTTATTATGGTCAAACGTTTTTCGGTCCGGCCTTTTTTACATCCCCGTCCTTATTCTGCTTTTGATTTGGCTTTATTATGATACAAATACTTGTCGGCGCTCTTGATCANNTTGCTTTTCCGGTCCGGCCTTTTTTCAATAGGGGATAGGAAAAAAAGAGGCAGAACCGTTGAAAAACGACGCCAGACGTACCTACGTACGTCCATGGAGTTTTTCGACGGTAGGAAAAGCACGTGCTCCTTTTATCATTTACCGGTGAGATTAGCGCAATCTACGGGTGAAAAGTGTTCCCGAAATTAAAAATAACCCTTCTTGCTTTTCCGGTCCGGCCTTTTTTTACATCCCCGTCCTTATTCTGCTTTTGATTTGGCTTTATTATGATATAAATACTTGTCGGCGCTCTTGATCAGATCGGAGGCATCTTTCATCGTAGCCGTATCGAAGGTCATAAAGCCGACGGACAGGGTCAGGGGATATTCCAGGCCGGCATCGGCGGCGGCAAGCGCCAAACTCTCGTTGAGCTGATGCCCCAACAGTTCGGGATGCGCGTCCTCTGATTTTTGGAATACAATAACGAATTCATCGCCGCCGAAACGCGCGGCAAAACCGTTGATTTGGTTGACGGTCTTTTTGATAACGTTGGCCGTTACCGTCAGCGCTTCGTCGCCGGAAACGTGGCCGTAGGTATCGTTGATCTTTTTAAACCCGTCGATATCAATCATGCACATGCAAATATTTTCACGCGTCGACTTCAGTCGGAACGTGGTTTCCAAATAACGATTCAGGCAGCGGCGGTTGTTCATTTGGGTCAGGGTATCCTGCATAATCTCGGTTTCCTTCATATCGAGCAGGACCGAGACCAGCATCAGGGCAAAACCGACGCTTTCCAGCGGCAGGGAATAGAAGACAATCTGCATGGCGCCGAACAATACCGGATAAACGGCGAAGGACAACAGGACGTTGAGGTTATTGGCGCGCGACGACCTAAAGTGACGCAAAATGACAACGATGGCATGCGCAATGGAAAAGACGGCGGAGATATATTCCAAAACCAATGCCGCGGGATACAGCGGTCCGCGCTGATAAGCGCCGCCTTCATAGGAGAACACGATGTAGCTGCCGCAGCTGGAAATAACGACCAAAACCGTTAGGATGATAACCGGCAGGAACGCAATCCAACCTTTTTGTAAAAACTTGGATTTTTTATCGATGCGCGCCTCGCAGAACATATACCAAAAGAAGGAAAGGAATGCCGGCGTGACGTAATAAATCGTCATGACGACGTATGCGGTGACGATGCGGCCGGGGAAATCGGTATACTCAATGATAGCCCATCCCATATCGCCGAGGATATACAGAATGACGGCGTACACGGTCATCGTGAAATAATTATACGATAGTTCCTTGACAGTACCGCGGAAACATTTCCGCAGCACCAGTCCTGCCAAAATCAAGCAGAAGGAATCTATTAAAACGTATTGACTTAATAATTGCGGCATAGTACGTTATTCCTTTCTTTCGGAATCGGAGTGAGCGTGCGGCGGATAAAGGGCGTACCGTTTTACGACGCGGCGTGCGGTTCGGCGTGGAAAGAAATGCCGAGAGAAACGTTGGAGGCTTCCACGTCCCCCGTGCGAATGTAGGCGATTTGTTCGCCTTCCGACTCGTACGTGAGTGCACCGTCATAATAAAAACGCATGCGCACGCGGATACTGTTGCCGGACTTGCTGTGGGGAATGACGGTATCGGATAACAGCGTGACGGTTTGTTTGTCGGCCAGATTGGTCGACGTCACGTATTGGAAGCTGCCGCTTTGCCACACGTAAAAGTCGATGGAGGCTGCCTTTTGCCGGTCGTTCAGCACGGCAGATAACAGGTCTTCATCCCAGGTGGCGGTGAGGTCGGTCCCGGTCAATTCGCAGTGCAGCGCGCCGATATAGACGTCAAACTCGGCAAAGTAGTAAGAACCGTTATCGGTTGCCGAGGGGACGGGAGAAAAAGTGACGTCGTCCGCCAACCCTGTTTCCGGGTCGACGTGATTGGCATTGGAAGCATATTTGAGCAGACAGGGCGATGAGGTATCGTCGTGCGTAACGGGCACGTACGCATGGGACTCTTCCCCGTACGTGACGGATACGTCGGCCGTTTGGGCATCGTACAAATCCTGCGCGGTTTTTGCAATGACCAGGTAGGGGTCTTTTACGTTGAGCGAGACCTTCATGCCGGTGGCATCCACTTTGTTATTCATGGAAAACCAAGCTGTGGCGGCGGCAAAACCGGCAAACAGGGTAACGGTGATACACAGTATGGACGGAAGCAGTTTGATATAGGCGCTTCTGATCAGCCTTTGGCGGTTTGCCACGAAGATCTCCTCCTTTCAGTTATATTCCATAAACCAAATTTTTGCTTTATAAAGAGTATAATTCATAATATTATACTGCATTGGTTTGCCGTTTGTCAACCGAAAAGGGCAAAACGGCGTTGTGCCGGAACGGTGCTTTCCAATTAACGGCAAATATGTTATAATAATGTGTAATTTAACGGAAAACAGAGGTACGTTGTATGCAGACGGAAAAGCAAATGAACGTTGTCAATATCGTCAATTTTGTCCGCGCCGTTGAACCGCGCGACCCCGCCGGGGATCTGATGAGTTCTGTGACGCACGAGTATGCACTGTGTACGAAATACGGGTTTGAACATACGTTTCTCCTGCAGTACGACGCGCTGGTCCGCGAGGATATGCGCGACTTTTTCTTAGCGCGCAAGGACGATCCGCATATGGAAATCGGCTTTTGGTTCGAGGTCGTTAAACCCCTGACCGATGCCGCCGGTTTACCTTGGCGCGGCCGTCCCGGCTGGACCTGGGACTGGCACATCGTGCCCGGTTTTTTGATGGCGTATACGCAGGAACAGCGTGTGACGCTGTGCGACCGTGCCATGGAAAAGTTCCGTGAAGTCTTCGGGTACTATCCCGCCTCGGTCGGCTCCTGGATGCTGGACAGTTTTTCCGTGGAATATATGCGCAAAAAATACGGTGTGCGCGGCTTTTGTATTTGCCGCGAACAGTTCGGCGTGGACGCCTATACCCTGTGGGGCGGTTATTTCAACCAGGGGTATTACCCCAGCCGCGATAACCTTTTGTGCCCCGCGCAGGAAGAGCGCAACGCCATCGACGCGCCCGTGTTCCGTATGTTGGGCCCCAACCCGATTTATAACTACGGCGACCATCCGTTCCCGGGATACGAAGCCCGCGGCTGCCCCACCATCGAACCCGCATGGGACGGCGGCAGCAAAGAGGAGGTCGTCGACTGGTTCTTCGATACGTACTTTAACAACCCGTCTCTGGCCTTTTCCTATATCCAGCTTGGACAGGAGAACAGTTTCTTCTGGAATGAGATTGAGGTCGGCTTTACCATGCAGATGGAAAAGCTGGATAAAATTGTGCGCGCACGTGATGACGTTCACGTGATGAAGATGCGTGACACGGCGGACTGGTTTGTCAAAGAATATCCGCACTGCGCGTCGCCGTCCGTTGCCCTGTGCGGGACGACCAATCCTTTCCCGCAAAACCTGCAGTCCTTTTGGTACAACACCCGCCGCTACCGCTGCAACGTCATGGTGCGGGACGGCGAGGTCTACTTCCGCGATATCATGAAATACGAGGACCTGTATCACGATTGTTGGGTCAACCGCGTCTGTACCGAGAACACGGCGCGTATGGACGCGCTGCCCGTCGTCGACGGCTGGGGCTGGCGGGATGACGACCACCCGTTCCCGGGATTGTATCTCGACAAAATCGACGCGCCTGCGACGGTCACCCAGGACAAAGAAAATGAGACGCTGACGGTGCGCGCCGGCAGGATGACCGTGACCTGCACGCCAGACGGCATCGTTATGGATTTGCCGGACCGTCAACCGCTCACGCTGGACTTTTCTCCCGCCATTTCGGACAGCATCGGTGCCGATGCGGGTGCCATCCGCATGTCGCACAATGCCTACGCCTATTCCGTGCCGGTGCGCGGGGCAACAGTCAAAGTGGACCGTGCCGCCGGCCGCATCACGCTGGCGCCGACGGACAAACGCGTCGTTTTGGAAATGAACAATTAAGACGTAAGCGGTTAGCTGATAGCTAATAGCAAATAGCAGATAGCAATCAGCATAAAAATAAGCATTAAACATTCAACAGTAAACGTTAAATAACAGGAGCTATAACCAATGAAAACCACCGCTGTCAGATTGTACGGTTCGATGGATTTACGCCTCGAATCGTTTGAACTACCCGCCATCACCGATGACGAGGTACTCTTGCGCGTCGTGACCGACTCGCTGTGCGCCTCGACCTATAAGGCCGTCAAGCAGGGTACCGCGCACAAACGTGTGCCGCCCGACGTGGCAACGCGTCCCATTATCATCGGCCACGAGATGTGCGGCGAAATCATCGGTGTCGGCGCAAATCTCACCGATAAATGGAAGATGGGGCAGCATATTGTCATTCAGCCGGCACTCAAACTGGAGAGCGGCTATGACCCCGGTTATTCCTATCCTTATATCGGCGGCAGCGCCACCTACGCCGTGGTGCCCAAAATCGTATTGGAGCGCGACTGTATGATCCCGTTTGAGGGCGACAGCTATTTCGGCGGCTCTTTGGTGGAATCGCTCGGCTGCGTCCTGCGCGGCTTTAAAGGATTGTATCACACCGATTACACCAATTACGTGCGCACCGACGGTGCCAAGCGCGGCGGCCGCATGGCGATTTTGGGCGGTGCCGGTCCCATGGGACTGGGCACTGTGGAACTGGCGGCAGGGTATGCCGGTGTCCGTCAGGTCGTTGTGACGGACCTGTCCGACGAACGGCTGGCATACGCAGCGGCGCACTCTACCCCCGCGCAGGCGGCAGAGAAGGGATGCGAACTCATTTATCTCAACACGTCGAACGAGGCGGACCCCGTTGCAAAATTGTTGGAATTGTCCGACGGCGGCTTTGACGACGTCTTTGTGATGGTTCCCGTGCCGGCGCTCTTTGCCATGGCGGAACAGATTTGCCGGGAGGACGGTTGTATCAATTTCTTTGCCGGTCCCGCCGTGCACAACCTGCAGGGGTCACTAAACCTTTACCGCCTGCATTACGACGGTATTCACGTTGTCGGTACGGCCGGCAGCATTCCGGAAGACACCCGCGATACCATTCATCTCATTGAAGAAAAGGCCGTCAACCCCGGTGCGCTTGTCTCCCATATTCTGGGCCTGCGCGCCGTGGCCGATACCATTTTTGCCATGGAAAAACCAAACGGTGCCAAAAAGGTGTGCTACACCGGCATCGATATCCCGCTGGTTGCCGTGGAAGATTTGCCAAAACTCGGAAAAACCGACCCGCTGTACGCCGCGCTTGCCGATATCGTTGCCAAAAACGGCGGGCTGTGGTGTGCCGAGGCAGAGGCGTATCTGCTGGCGCACGGTCCCAAAATGGATGAGGTAAACCCCGTATGAAAATTTTGACTTTGACCCTCAACCCCGCCATCGACGTGCATTGCACGTTGGCATCTTTCCGTGCGGAGCACGAAAATATTGCTGACGTGACGGACCGCGAAGCGGGCGGCAAGGGTGTCAATATTTCCCGTGCCCTGCAGGTGCTGGGCGTGCCCAATACGGCTCTTTTGCTCACGGGCGAAGAAAACGCCGCATCGTTTGTGCAAACGCTGACCGATTTCGGCCTGGACGTGGCGGAAATCCGTCTGCCCGGCCGCATTCGGGAAAATATTACGATTCACCCGCAGGATGCCCCCGAGACCAGATTGAGTTTTACGGGCTTTGCGGTGGACGCCGCCGTATCGGCGCGCGTTGCCGCCTACGTGCGTGACAATATCGGTGCGGGCGACGTGCTGACGGTGACGGGCAGCCTGCCGCGCGGTATGCACAAAGAGGACGTGACGGCCATCATGACAGAAGCACGCGACCGCGGCGCGCGCGTGGTGCTGGATTCCCGCTCGTTCACCACGCAAGATATGCTGTCAATTCGCCCCTGGCTCGTCAAGCCGAACGAGGACGAACTGGCCGCGTTTTGCGGCCTGTCGGCAATAACAGATGCCGACGTGCGCAGGGTTGCGCAGGACTGGCAGGCACAAGGGATTGAAAACGTTATGGTATCCCTCGGTGCCCGCGGTGCCGTACTGGCCTGTGCCGACGGGTACTTCACGGTGCCGGCACCCAAAATCAACCCCTTGTCCACCATTGGCGCGGGGGATTCCTCCCTGGCCGGCTTTATCGCGGCATTCGCCGCCGGCAAGAGCGCGCAGGGGTGCCTGCGCAGCGCCGTCGCCGTCGGCTCCGCCGCCTGCCTCACCCCCGGCACGCAGCCGCCGCGCAAAGCGGACGCTGTGCGATTCGGCGCGTGACGTGCCTGCGGGCATGGGTGGTGTAAATATTACTTTATCAACCCATACGTGTAATACGAAAAACAGGACGCAAAACTGCGTCCTCAGCCTGCTGACAAAGGG
>DCGU01000006.1 GCA_002315325.1 Clostridiales bacterium UBA1770 | reverse complement strand
TAAAATATTATCTTGCAAACTGCAATCATCTATTACTTATCGTATATCGGTTATCAATTGACACTCTTGTCTGTTTGTATTATAATTAATTCAAAAGGAGGTGTCCCTATGGGAATCTATTCAATCATTTGGCTCATTATTTTACTCGGCATGACAGTCGCCGAACTATTGACCATGAATCTCGTGGCAATTTGGTTTATTCCGGCCGCGCTTGTATCGTTGCTTTTGAGTCTGTTTAACGTAAACGTACTCATTCAGGTCATTGTTTTTGTTGTCATTTCGGTTGGGTTACTGATTGCCACCCGCCCCCTGGTCAGAAGATTTTTGGCCGTCAAAAAGGACAAGAAAACAAACGCAGACGCCGTTATTGATGCCGAAGGCTACGTCACCCGAACAATTAACAACGTAACGGGGCAGGGGGAAGCCAGAGTGAACGGCATGATTTGGACTGCCCGCAGCGATGACGATGCCGTAACGATTGACGAGGGCAGCAAAATTATTGTCCTTAAAATTGAAGGCGTAAAAATCATCTGCAGAAAAATTTAAAAAAATTAAAAAAGATTAAAAATATAATTTAGGAGGATTTATCATGGGACCTTTTGTCATTCTCGGAATCGTTATTGTTGCCGTTTTGTTGTTGATTATCTCTAACATTCACGTTGTTCCGCAGGCGCAGGCGTACGTCATTGAACGTTTGGGCTCCTATTATACGACTTGGCACACCGGATTACACGTAAAAATGCCTTTTTTGGATAGAATTCGGCAAAAAATAAACATGATGGAACAAGTTGCCGATTATCCGCCGCAGCCGGTTATTACCAAGGATAACGTCAGAATGCAGATTGATACGGTTGTTTTTTATCAAATTACCGACTGCAAACTGTTCACGTACGGTCATTCGCACCCAATGGTCGCTATTGAGAATTTAACAGCCACAACGTTAAGAAACATCATCGGCGAACTCGAACTTGACTCCACGTTGACGTCGCGTGATATCATCAACACAAAAATGAGAGCCATTTTGGATGAAGCAACCGATCCTTGGGGCATCAAAGTTACGCGCGTTGAGTTAAAAAACATCATTCCGCCGAAAGAAATTCAGGACGCTATGGAAAAGCAAATGAAGGCTGAACGCGAGCGTCGCGAATCCATCCTGAAGGCCGAAGGTGAAAAGAATTCCGCCATTCTGGTCGCACAAGGTAAGAAAGAATCAATGATTTTGGAAGCTGAGGCCAAAAAGCAAGCTGAAATTTTGAAAGCCGAAGCAATGAGCGCAGCAAAGGTAAAAGAAGCTGAAGGCGAAGCGGAAGCTATTCTGAAAATTCAGGAAGCAACAGCTGCCGGTATTCGTATGATTAACGAAGCCAATCCTTCAGACGCCGTTGTAAAAATCAAAAGTTTGGAAGCATTCATCGAAGCTGCCAAAGGACCTGCAAACAAAATTATTATTCCTTCCGAAATTCAAGGAATTGCGGGACTTGCAACCGGTATCATTGAAGCAAACAAAAAATAATCTCCGCGTCACGTTTTCGTACACTATCTCACCAACAGAAAGGAATTCACGACGTTACGGCTGTTTTTTTGCCTAAATCGGTTCCCTTTATTATACAAAATTTTTATTTTGTATAATAAAAGGCGTGCGTGTAAAGCCGTACCGTTTTTTCCTTTCCCCACCATCGTATCTTAACTTATCACTGTATCATGACTATTTTTGAAGGAATGACGTCCATTGCATCGCTGATTAATGCGGTTCGCGATGGATTGACCGACAGGAAAATCAAAGAAATTTGGTTTGCCGTTGAAAAAAACGAAAAAAAGTTCAAAGAAAAAAATTTTTTGACTGCCGTTTCCCATACTATGGGCTTTCTGTTTAAAGAAGTCCGTTTATCCGATTTGGAACCGTACGTCACCGGTACCTCGCACGGCGGAATCATCGCTTTTTGCGAAGACAGAATCATTCCGACCTTAACCGATGCGAATCAATTACCGAAAAACGGTTTTTTGGCCATTTTGGAAGGCATGGAAGATCCGTACAATTTCGGCAACTCGGTCCGTTCTTTATACGCTGCCGGTGCAAACGGATTGATTCTTCCCTTCCGCAACTGGATGGAAGCCGCCGGAACCGTTGCCAGAGCATCCGCCGGCACATCCGAACTCTTACCGATGTGGTGCGCCGAATCGGCAGATGCCTGTAAGATATGCAAACAGGCCGGATACCGTATCATATGTGCGGGCATTCGCGACTCCGTTTCCATTGATGAAGCCGATTTACATTTGCCGTTATTATTGGTCATAGGCGGGGAGAAACGCGGCATATCGCGAACTGTTTTGAATTATGCCGACCAGGTAGTCAGAATCGACTACGGTAGGTCTTTCCGCGGTTCTTTGTCCGCATCGGCAACGGCTGCCGTTTTGGGTTTTAACGTTCTGAAGTCAAATAAGAAATAAATGCCATTTAGAGGGTTTCTTGATGAAAAACAAGCAAAATACCATTGATTTACCGGAAGAAAATCGAGCTCCGAATCTTTCCTTTTTCTTTAAAATGCTTTGGAGAAGATTCGGAAATTTAATCACGTTGAACTTACTCATGCTGCCGATGGTCCTGCCGGCACTGGCCGCATTCTTTATCTTTTTCCTTGGTGAAAAGCAACCGACGGCAAACACTGCCGTATATTCTGCCTATTGGGGACTTTCTCAATTTGACGCTTCCCCGCTCTTCACGTTTCAATGGCATATCAATGCCGGCATCTTAAATTGGCCTGCGTTTCACTCCGCATCCCTTGTTTGGATTGCCGTTCTTGCATGCTTCATTATCCTATTTTGGGGTTGGGGACACGTCGGCGCCACTTACGTCACGCGGGAAATCGTACGCGGAAACGCCGTTTTTGTTTTTTCCGATTTCTTCCACGCCGTTAAGAAAAACTTTTGGTCAGGTTTGTTACTCGGCATTTTTGATCTCGGCGTCATTGCCGTTTTGATTTTTGATTTTCTCTTTTTCCGTACACAAACGCAGGGCGGCTCTTTCGTTTCGTTTATATTCTACGGCATCATTTGCGTTTTGATTGTCTTATATCTTATCATGCGGGCCTATTTATACCCGATGTTCATCACGTTTTCTCTCAGTTTTAAAAAACTGCTGAAAAACGCATTAATTTTCACGACGCTCGGCATCAAGAGAAACGTCATGATGATGCTCGGCACAGCCGTTCTGACCGGCATCAACGTTGCCCTCATCGTTCTTCTGTTACCGATTGGGGTTGCCGGCGGATTGGTGCTTCCATTCATCCATTATATGGGTATTTGCTGGTTTATCGTGATTTACTGCACGTTCCCGGTCATTCAAAAATATATGATTGACCCCTATCAAAAGAAAGCAGTTGACAAGGACAACACTGTCGACGCGTAATATAACCTGCATAGAAAAAGGCTGCCTTGCGGCAGCCTTTTTCTGTACTTTATTAAACGTTTTCACAATTGTGATACACGTCCATGACGTCATCATCTTCGTCAAGTTTTTCCAAAAGAAGAGACATAAATTTCAAATCATCTTCGTTATCAAGAGAAACGTAGTTGGACGGAACTTTTGTCTTTTCTGCGGAAAGAGATTTATAACCAAGCTGATTGAGTTTTTCATTGATTTCATACACGTCATCAGGCTCGGTGGCAATCTCAAATACACCGTCGGCGGCATTGAAGTCGGAGGCACCGGCATCCAGTGCTTTTTCCATCAGTTCATCTTCGTTGATGTCCTCGTCTTCATTATCGATAACAATCATACCCTGATCGGAGAACAGGTAGCCGACACAACCGGTTTGACCCAAATTGCCGTGATATTTTGAAAAATAAGAGCGGATATTACCTGCAGTTCTGTTTCTGTTATCCGTCGTTGTCGTAACGATAATTGCAATTCCGCCGGGGCCGTATCCTTCATACGTAATTTCCTCAAACGTTTCTCCGCTGCTTCCCTGCGCCTTTTTAATCGTTCTCTCAATGTTTTCATTGGGAACGTTGTTGGCCTTTGCCTTCAAAATCAAATCGCGCAGTTTCGAGTTGGAAGCGGGATCGCCGCCGCCTTCTTTAACGGCAATCGTCAATTCCTTACCGATTTTCGTAAAGACTTTGGCTCTTGCAGAGTCGGTTTTTTCTTTTTTGTGCTTAATGTTTGCCCACTTGCTATGTCCGGACATACTGGTTTTCCTTTCTGTTTATCAGTTTAAAAATTATACTTTTTCAGTCTTTTTCAGGCAAATCAAACCGAAAGCGTTTCCGAGAACGGTTTGTGCAGCCTTTACCAAGCCGATTCTGAAACGTCGAACTTTCTCGTCCTCAACCGTCAAAATCGCACAATTATGGTAGAATCGATTAAACGAAGCAGCCACGTCAAGGATAAATCTTGTAATAACGGAAGGCTCATACTCTCGAATTGCCTGCAATACCGTCTCTTCAAAACGGCACAACGTTTTCAGCAAGTCAGCCTCATCGGGATCCGTAACGGCATAATCATCCGCTGCTTCCGCTGCAACACCCGCTTTTTCCAACAAGGAACAGGTTCTGGCATACGTATACTGTACGTATGGGCCGGTGTTTCCGTCAAAGCTCAATGCGTCTTCCAACACAAAATTGATATCTTTCATTCTGTTATTGGAAAGGTAATAGAAAATAATGGCACCGACACCGATTGACTCGGCAACTTCATCTTTATTGACAAGGTTAGGATTCTTTTCCGCAATAATGCCTTTTACTTTATCAATAGAGGCGGCAAAAAGATCTTTCAAAAGAATCACGTTTCCGGTTCTGGTTGCCAATTTAGCACCGTTGATGCTGACCGTACCGTACGGCACGTGTACCAGCTGATTGTACCAATCATAGCCCATCATCTCAACCACTTTAAACCATTGTTGAAAATGCAAACACTGGCCGGCGCTGGTAACGTAGATTGCCTTATCAAAATGGTAGGTGTTTTTTCTGTATACAGCAGCGGCGATATCGCGCGTCGGATATAGGGTTGAACCGTCCTTTTTCAAAATCAGGCAGGGCGGCATATTATAATCGGACAAATCGACAATCGAGGCACCGTCGTCTATCTTCAACAATCCCTGTTCACGCAGTTTTTCAACTTGCGCAGGCATTTTATCCGTGTAAAAACTTTCACCCAAATAGCTGTCAAACGTAATGCCGATTTGCTTATAGGTTTTTTCATACTCGGCCAAACTGATTTTGACAAACCATTTCCACAAATCAATATTTTCGGCATCGCCGACTTCCATTTTATGGAATTCAGCCCGGGAAAGATCGGCCAATTCGTGATTGCCCTGTTCTTCCTGCTCACCGATGGCATTGTTAATTTTAACGTATAAATCAACCAGGTAATCGATTCCCTGCTCTTCAACCTGCTCTTTGCTGCCCCATTTTTTAAATGCAGTAATCAGCTTTCCGAACTGGGTACCCCAGTCCCCGAGATAGTTGATACCGATGCAGTGATACCCTGCAAACTCATGGAGTTGCTTTAACGAATGACCGATAACGGTCGTCCCGAGGTGTCCGATGTGGAAAGGTTTTGCCACGTTCGGGGACGAATAGTCCAGGACAACTGTTTTACCGTTGCCGACGTTCGGTTTTCCGTAGTTCTCACCGTCTGTAAGAATTTGACGCAAAACAGCGCCGGAAAGATACTTTGATGAAATCGTGAGATTCAAATACCCGTTCACTGCTTTCGCATCGGACACGCAACCGCATTGTTCCATGGAGGTTGCCATATCCTCTGCAATCGCCACGGGGGATTTACGCAAAAGCTTACTCAATTTGAAGCACGGAAATGCAAGATCACCCATCGTCGTATCGGGCGGGTATTCCAGCAAACCGATAATTTGCGCAACGTCCATAGAATTATCAGACGTTTTTTCCAATATATACCGATATATTTGTTCGGCAATTTGTTTTTTAATTTGAAGCATACTGTCCTCGAAAATCAAAAAGATATATAATTATAACATTGTTATAGTGTTTACGCAAGTACGAAAAAAGTGATTCGCTCACAACTGCATGGAGGAATTCCGCAAAACACCCGCAAACGAAGCGGCAGATTCGGCGGAATTGGTAACGATAATAATGGTATCGTCCCCGGCAACCGATCCAAGCATAGAATCATGTTCAAACCGGTCAATTTCAAAAGCCAAGGCCTGTGCCATACCGGGTGTCGTTCTGACAACGACAATATTCATCGCAGCATCAACGCGGCAAATCGACTGTGCAAGAGATGCATTGAGAGATATCTGCTGAAAATGAACTTCCGAAAAAGGTGCGGCGTAATACGTTCCGCCGTCCCCGGATTTTTTGACCAGTTTTAAAGCACGAATATCCCTTGAGATTGTTGCCTGCGTTGCTTTAAAACCGGCTGCTTCCAGTTCTTCAAGCAAGGTTTCCTGCGTCTGAATTTTTTTGTCCGCAATAATTTCAAGTATTTTTTGCTGTCTGTTTTGTTTCATTTTTAATCATCTCACTTTATTTCATCAGGCTGCGATTCAGTATTTTTTCCTGCATTTTCTCATAAAAATTGCTTTTTTTCAAGCGAATCAATTTTAAAGAGACGGCAGCTTTCGTCACTCGCAGCGTTTGTCCGTGCAGCAATTCCATATTATTTTTACCGTCTGTCGTCACAATCAAATGTCTCTCACGAACACATACGTTTTTGATGGCAATCACGGCACTGTTGGAAAAAACCACCGGCTTCAGCGTAGGTATTTGCGGGCAGATCGGTGTAAAGCAAAAGCACGGGATATCGGGATCAATAACCGGACCGCCGGCCGCCAGCGAATAAGCAGTAGAACCGGTCGGTGTGGAAACAATCACACCGTCAGCGCGGACCGAAGCAAGTTTCTCCCCGTTTTTGCACAGTTCCAAATCAACCAAACGTGTCACGCCGCCGTTTCCGACCGTAACGTCATTTAAAGCCACTGCGGAAGAAACTACGTTTTGCTTTTCATCAATAATCTCTGCGCGGAGCATATCGTGTTCCACAACGCGATAAGCACCTTTTAATACGTCATCCAAAAGGTTTAACTCATTCGTTTCAAGTTCAGCCATATATCCGACGTGTCCCATATTAATCCCCAGTATCGGTATATCCAGGGGGGCTGCATGGTGAGCAGCTTCCAAAATGGTACCGTCTCCGCCCAAAACAATTGCCATGGCAACGTTTTCGTACAAGTGCTCGAAAGGAACAAACAATACGTTTTCGGCAGGCACTCTTCCCTTCAGAACGTCCTCGTATATTTTAAGAATATGGACACAGCAACATTTTTTCAGCAGCACGTCCAATACACGTAAGGCAGCGTTTTTCTTATGTATGATGTTAAAATTCGTAATGAGTGCAATCGTCACGTTTGTGCCTCCAATGATTTGATCAATCGGGATATAGATTCTGTTCCCGCGTCCGAATTCACAACCGAACGCTTGGCTGCAAATAAATATTCAACGTTGCCGTCCCCGCCGGTAATAGGAGACTTCATCAAGCCAAACGGGCAAAGACCGTTTTTACATGCTGCATAAAGCACGTTTGTTACAGCCTGTCTTCTTGCGTTACTATCGGTAACGATACCGTGTTTGTTTAAGAGTTTCGGTCCGACCTCAAATTGCGGTTTAATCAGCGAAATCAATATGGCATCGTTAGGCAAGACGTCATGCAAAGCGGGATAAATTAACGTTTGAGAAATAAATGAGACGTCCATCGTCGCAACGTCAAAAATCACCGGGAAAGAGTCGGCGGAAAGAAACCTGGCATTGCAATGGTCTGCTACAACGACTTTATCATTTTGCTTCAGCGAGTCGTGCAATTGCGTTTCTCCAACGTCAACCGCATATACCGCCGCAGCACCGTGCTGCAACAGGCAATCCGTAAAACCGCCGGTGGATGCACCGACGTCCAATGCTTTTTTACCGCACACGTCTATATTGAAAAAACGTAATGCTGCCTCCAATTTTAACCCGCCGCGGCTGACGTATCGGTTACTGTCCCCCTCAATGACAATCGTATGAGATATCGTTTCATCAATCTCACAGGATGGTTTATTCTGCTTTGTTCCGTCAACGGTAACTTCGTTATTTTTAATCATTGACTGGGCCCGTTGACGACTCGATGAAAAACCTTTTGCAGTCAAATAGACGTCCAATCTCATTTTAATACGTCCTTTGTGCCAAATAGTACGCAAACTCACACAACACTTCGGTATTTTTATAGGCACAAATACCGGATACTGCCTGTTCTGTTAAAGCACGAACCGTTTCTTCGGCTTCTTGGGGTGTCATAACGGTCAAAATCGAGCTTGGTTCCGCGTCAGCACCTGATTCCTTATAATCAAGCAGGTCATCTGCTATTTGGAAAGCACGGCCGATTTTCTCGGCATATTCAAGCATTGCCGTACGAACTTCGGGAAAAGTTGCCGCAGGTGTTAGGCAAATGCCGATTCTTACCGCTGCGGAAATTAAGGCCCCTGTTTTCAGGGCCTGCATTTTATCCAAATAATTTCTGTCTGCCCCGTTCGGCATATTTAAATCCATATATTGCCCGCCGACCATTCCGTGCGTCCCGGCAGCAGAAGACAAAATGGCAATCACGTTCAGCGTTTGCTCTGCGGAAGCACCGCAAAAAGCAGCAACGCCGAAAGCATCCGTCAGTAAGGCATCACCGGCCAATAATGCGGTAGCTTCACCGAAAGCCTTATGGCAAGAAGGTTTGCCACGGCGAAAATCATCGTTATCCATACAAGGCAAATCATCATGGATTAACGAATACGTATGAATCATTTCAAGCGCTGCAGCTGCTTTGACAGCCGTCGCCTCATCTCCGCCGAATGCTTTACAGGTTTCAATCAGCAAAAAGGGCCTGATTCTCTTCCCGCCGGAGAACAAGCTGTACGCTTCTGCCTGAACCAGCGCATCATAATCGGGATTGCCGATTAAAATGCTTTTCAGCTCTTTTTCCACCAGAGTACAGTCTTTTGTAATTATTTCCGTAAGCATACTGTTTTCCAAAACCTCATTATTTTGATTGGTTGTCCGGTTCAGTGCCGAGATTAACAGCCTGAATCTTTTGTTCGGCCGCCGCCAGTTTTTCATTACTTTCTTTCAACAAAGTAACGCCTTCAGCATAATAATTCATGGCATCTTCCAACGGCGTTTTTTCATTTTCCAAAAGAGCAATGATTTCTTCCAATCTTGTCAAAGCTTGCTCGTACGATTGTTTTTGTTTTGTCATATTATTCCTCATGCCGCCTTTGGCGGCTCAACTGTATTTTGCAACAAACGCGACCGCCCGTGGGGGAGCCGACGTTCAGTCGGCAAGCGTTGTTGAAGTGCGTAAACAGCGCGTGTTCGATTACGCTGTGAGATATTTCACGCTAAATCCCTCTTATCTATCGAAAACAGCTGTCACGGACGCATCTGCCGCACCGTCTTTCATTTTGACGTGTATAACGTCCCCCGTTTGCAGTACGGCGGCATTTGAAACGGCAGCACCGTTGGCGGCGGTGACGAACGAATAGCCGCGGCTAAGCACGGCAATGGGGCTGAGCGCTTCCATTTTGGCCGCGTCGGCGCAAAGTCTGTTCTTCTGCAAATGCAGTTTCACTTCATACGTTCGGTTCAGCCTGTCGGAAATTCTGTCCAGTCCGATTTTACGGACGTCTATGAATGCATCCATTCTCTGCAGACAAGGCTTTGCCGCATAGGCATTCAGCTTCTCGCGTTTGTTCGTTAAATACGTGTTCATCGTCTTTTGCAGAAAGACGGAAAGTGACCGAAGTTCACCGAGAAGGTCGTTAATATTGGGCACAGCCAGTTCTGCCGCTGCGGAAGGCGTAGCAGCACGAAGATCGGCTACGAAATCGCATATGGTAAAATCGGTCTCATGCCCGACGGCAGAAATAATCGGCACGTCGGCAGCCGCAATCGTTCTGGCAAGCTGCTCGTCGTTAAAAGCAAATAAATCTTCAAACGAACCGCCGCCGCGGCCGATAATGACCACGTCTGCTTTTTTCGTTCGTTCAAACCAGTTAATCCCGGCAATCAGTTCGGCAGCGGCCCCCGCTCCCTGCACTGCAGCCGGATATATGATAATATTGGCTACCGGATAGCGTCTTGCCATGATTTGGATCATATCATGGACAGCTGCGCCCGTAGCAGACGTAATGATACCGACAGTGTTCGGATACTTCGGAATTGGCTTCTTTCGGGAAACGTCAAACAAGCCTTCCGCATCCAGTTTGGCTTTAAGCTGTTCGTAGGCGACATACAGTGCCCCCAAGCCGTCCGGCTGAAGTTCTTCGGCATATATTTGAAATTGACCGTCCTTCGTATATAACGATGCTTTCGCATAGACAATCACTTTCATCCCGTCTGCCGGCATAAATTTCAATCGGGAAGCATACGTGCGAAACATCACGGCACGAACCAATCCGCCGTCATCTTTCAGTGTAAAATACAAATGACCGGAGCCGTAATGATTCTTAAAATTGGATATTTCGCCGCGCACAAAAAAATGCGACAATTGCGGATTTGCCTCAATCATCATGCGGACGTACTCATTCAGTTGTGTAACCGTTAATATCGTTTGTTCCATCATTGTTGTTGCGACCTGTAATACGTCAAAACGGAGATGCCGGCAGCGTTATCGGCTGAAAAAGCCGGCTGAGCAAAATATGCCTCGCATAAAGAGGACAAAGCATTCCTCATCAGCATATTGCTCATCACACCGCCGGAAAACAAGACCGGCAGATTAGGATATAAAGCAACGGCATTTTCGGTCAGGCTGCACAGCGTCTTTTCCACGAACGAAAACGTATAAGCGGCAACAAGCGGTGCGTCTTTCGTTTCGTTATACAGTTGAACCGCTTTATTTTCAAGACCGGACAAATTACACGTCACGTTTTCAACCGAAATTTTCAGCGGCGGCAGTTTGGTCTTATTTTGCGATGCCAAAAGCTCCATCTCTTTCCCGCAGGGGAAAGACAGTCCCATATACACGCCGACACGATCAATGGCCTGTCCCATACTGATATCGGCAGTGCCGCCCAATTTTTCAATTTGATATTCATATCCGGATACACCGGGATCCACAAGCAAAGCCTCGGTTGTGCCGCCCGACACGTGAAACGCAAGAAAAGGTTTTTGCGCCAAATACGCCATCTTTTCACATGAATATGCGGCTGCAGCCACGTGACCCTGCTGATGCGAAAAACAACAAACCGGCACGTTTTCGGCAGCGGCAATCATATCAGCAACTGCTTTGCCCGCCAAAAAGCACGGCATATACGAGCCTTCCGCTGTTCGGGGAGCGGTGGAAACACCGACGGCGAGTATCTTCTGCCCGCGCAAAACGTCCCGGAATTCTTCGGCAAGAGACTGAAAATTTTTGACGTGCGCAAAAACCGCATCGCTCTGTCTGACACCACGTTCTCCCGCCGCAACTGGCACGGGCCTTTTCAAATTAGCGCATACGTTTCCGTTTTCATCGCATAATCCGATTGACGTCGTGTAATTGCTTGTATCAATACCAAGAAAGAATCCACTCATGCCAATTCTTAACCGATTCAGTTTGAACCGTCTTCCTTTTCGATTTCGTCTTTAATACTGTTCAAAACACCGTTGATGAAGCCCTTTGCCTTTTCATCATCGTATTTTTTGGCCAATTCGATTGCCTCATTCAATGAAACGTGGTGGGGAATTTGCGGCACGAATTTCATCTCGTACGTTGCCAAGCGAATAATGGTTCTGGAGGAAACCGTCATGCGGTTTGTTTTCCAACCGTTTGAATACTTGGATGCCAAAGCGTCAATCGTTTCCAAATTGGCTAATACGCCGAAAAAAACGTCGCGGATGTAATCGTCTTCCGGAATTTCCCGTTCCTCACACGAAACGGCAAAAATATCCTCCGGCTTTTCATCCTTTTTGAATTCTGTTTCAAAAAGCAAACCGTAAACGGCTTCTCTGGCTTCTTTTCTGCTGATCATTTTTGAATCTCCGTATCATAACAAAAGTTATTAATATTATACATTTTTTATGCGCAAAAGTCAATCATATTATTATAAGAAATTATTATTTAACATAATTTATTGTATTTTTGTCTTTTCTATGATACAATAAGATTAATTATCCGATGAAAAGAGAGTTGATTATTTTCGTATGAATTCCCGTGACAATTCCCTGTTTCGTTTTTTCTATTTTGCCATTACGATATTACTGCTTGCTTCCGTAATTGCTACGGTCATTTATATTTCCATCCCGCTTGCCGACGATCATTCTTCCGATGGCAGTTCATCGTCACAGGATTCGCCGACCTACCGGCCGGGAACGGATACAACAGATTTCGTTTCACTGCTTGGACAGACGCAGGACGCCGGTATTGCCTATCAAGATAAAATTATGTTCTTTGGCGAATCAACCACGTTTCATATGATCAAACGCGGCGTTTTATCCGATGGTACTGCCACAAAGCAGGTCATTCGTCCGGTCGACAGTACGCTGACCTTGATTTATTTTGATATTGATAACGGGCAGCTTATTTCCCCTTCCACCGGCGAATCGACAACGTTCCGTGGCGTCATTGCCGCAGAAAAACCGGCCTATTTGCTGCTGAACTTTGGCATTAATGGGTTAAACTATAACGTCGGTATGCGCGGGGATAATCAAAAATCCTACTTCCTCGGCCAATACCAGGCATTGATAGACATAGTCAAATCGGTTTCTCCGCAAACGATTATTATCTTACAATCCGTGTATCCGGTTGCAGATTCGGCGGACTGTGAAACAAGATTTGCCTGTACCGTCGCCCAAGCAAACGAACGCATTGATGCGCTCAATCAATCCATTATGGACCTTGCACAAAAAAACAAAATATATTATCTAAACTCGTCGGAAATCATGAAAGATAAGAACGGCAACTTAAAGGCAGCATACGCAGAAGATATCACGTCCGATTGTATGCATTTGAATGACGCCGGGTATCAAGCCGTATTATCGTATATTCGCACGCACAGCGCACAATAATTGTTTCATTTTATAGGAGACACAAATGAGAAAAAAGTCAGTTTTAACAAGTTTATCCGCCATTTTATTTGTTTTTTTACTTCTTCTTGTTTCATGCGGTGCCTCGTACACAGACACGTTTTTTCCGAATGACCTCGTCAATCAAGCAATGACGTCCGTGGACGGAATCACTCCGGACGAATTCACAAAATTGTCGGATTCGTACGTATCCGTGTTTATGGGCATTGACACGTCCGCCATAGCGTCCAGCGTCATGCATACCGTTTCAAGCGCTCAATACGACGAATTCGGCGTTTTCAAATGCAGCAGCGAAGCAGACGCCAAAGAATTGCTCGTCATTATCAATCGTTATTTGGAAACATCCAAACAGGAGAACGTCCCGATTGCACAATCGTATGCGCCGAACGAGGTGCCGAAATTGGAAAATGCGCAGGCAAAGCAATTCGGGTGTTACGTTACGTACGCCGTTCTTGCCGACGCACAAAGCCAAGCGTGGTTTGCAGCCGTACGGGAACTCCTGACAAAATAAAAATTGCGAGGCACTCATAATGAAAAACGCAAAAACGTTTTACGTTTGTAATGAATGCGGCTATAAGACCGCACGGTGGCTCGGCAAATGCCCCGATTGCGGCAGCTGGAACAGTTTGACCGAAGAGACGGAACAGGTGGAAACCCCAACGAAGCAAAAGCACGTTTCCGTTCTTTCCGGTGACGATTCGCATGCCGTTGCTTTTTCCGAACTGGAAATTCCGGAGTACATTCGTTTGGACACCGGGCTCGGCGAATTGGACCGCGTACTCGGCGGCGGATTGGTTGTCGGCTCCGTCGTATTACTGGCGGGTGAACCCGGCATTGGCAAATCCACGTTGTTGATGCAAATTTCCGACAGTCTCGGCGCCAATAAAAAAGTGTTGTACGTTTCGGGAGAGGAATCCGGCGGTCAGCTTCGTCTGCGTGCAGAGCGTCTGCAAATCAAAGGTGCATCCCTTTCCCTTTTAACGGAAACGCGCGTGGAACGTATCGTCCGTGAAATTGACAGCGTCAAACCGAACGTTGTCATTATCGACTCCATTCAAACCATGTATTCGGACGTTTCCGCATCAGCACCGGGCAGCGTTTCCCAGGTGAAGGAATCCGCCATGGCTTTCATTTCAAAAGCTAAAGCAGAAGATATTTCAATTATTCTTGTCGGTCACGTGAATAAAGAGGGCGGCATTGCCGGTCCGAAAGTTTTGGAACATATGGTTGACGCCGTGCTCTATTTTGAGGGCGAACGTCAGCAATCTTACCGCATTATCCGCGCTTCCAAAAACAGATACGGTTCCACCAACGAAATCGGTGTTTTTGAAATGAATGACACGGGATTACGTGAGGTTGCCAATCCCTCGGAAATGTTATTGGACGGCAGACCCATTAACGTGCCGGGCAACTGTGCCGTATGCGTTATGGAAGGTTCACGACCGATCATTGCGGAAGTACAGTCGCTGGTTACACCTACGGTATTCCCGGCACCGCGCAGAACGTCAAACGGTCTTGATTACAGCCGCGTATGTTTGATTTTGGCTGTTCTTGAAAAACGTCTCGGCCAGAGATTTTCAACGACCGACGTGTACATGAACGTCATCGGCGGCTTAAAAATTGACGAACCGGCTTCTGATTTAGCCGTTGCCATGACGGCCCTTTCCTGCCTGACAGACCGATTGATTCCGGACGACATGATTGTCATCGGCGAATTGGGTCTTTCCGGCGAATGCCGTCCCGTTTCAAACATTGACCAGCGCATTAAAGAAGCGGCAAGACTTGGTTTTAAAACGGCCGTTGTGCCGCAAAAAAACGCACAGCATTGCAAACCGGTGGACGGCATCACACTCATTCCCGTCCACGGCATCATCGATACGGTCAGGCTCTTGAAAAAACAAGATACCGTCTGAATTTTCACAATAATAAAGGCAGTGTTAAAAATAGATTTTAACACTGCCTTTATGCGTTAATAAAAAACACGTGGTTGATCACCACGTGTTTTTTATCATTCAGTTGGCGTCTCTGGTAAGAACAACGCTAACCTGTTTCTTGTCTTTTGCGACCTGTTCGAATTTCACGAACCCATCAGTCAAAGCAAAGAGCGTATCGTCGGAACCAATACCCACGTTCTTGCCGGGGCGAATGGCCGTACCTCTCTGTCTGACGATGATATTACCTGCTACTACAGCTTCGCCGCCAAACTTCTTGATGCCAAGGCGCTTGGACTCACTGTCACGGCCGTTCTTGGTAGAACCGACACCTTTTTTATGAGCAAAGAACTGTAAACTGATTCTCAGCATGATATCATCCTCCATTAACATATTTTTGCCTTTCATTTCTGATAAGGCCTGTCTTCAACCTCAACTTCCAGAAAATCCGAATAATCATTGGTGAGGTCATTCAACTGGTAGTAATAAGCCAAAAAGATTCCGGAAACGGCAAAGCGTTTACGTTCGTCGGATTCGAATTCCGGAAGCGCGGCTTTGGCGCGAACCACGATTCTGGTGGCGCCTTCATTAACATCGTACTCAACGTCGGAGGCATATGCCAATTCGACTGCATTTACGATCAGCATGGTCATGGAGGAAAGTGCCGCACAAAGTACGTCGTCTCCTGCCTCACCGAATCCGGTATGTCCCTGCTCTTCAAAGCCGTAATACACACCGTTGCTGCGATAAAAAACAATCTTCGTCATAATCGCTCCCGAAAGAGATTAAGCGTTAATGGAAATAATCTGAACCTTCGTATAAGGCTGTCTGTGACCGATCTTCTTTTTCTCGTTCTTCTTGGACTTGTACTTAATGATGTAAACCTTGGGAGATTTACCATTCTTAAGAACTTTCGCAGTTACCTTGGCATTTTCAACCACAGGAGTACCTGCTTTGAAGCCGGCGTCGGTAGAAACGGCAACGACCTTATCAAAGACAACTTCATCTCCTTCATTAGCATCCAGCTTTTCAACGAAGATGATGTCCTGCTCGAGAACCTTGTACTGCTTCCCGCCTGTTTCGATAATAGCAAACACGAAAAGCACCTCACTTTCAATAAGACTCGCTGTTGTCGGCGGTGTATTTTGACACACTTAAAGGGGCCGACCCACAAGCGGCAAATAATTATATCACGGTTATTACCCAATGTCAACGGGAAAATCATTTTATTTACTAAAATAT
>DCGU01000042.1 GCA_002315325.1 Clostridiales bacterium UBA1770 | reverse complement strand
GTCATGCCCGACACACCAAAAAACAACGCCTATCGCAAAATGCGATAGGCGTTGCTTTTTTACCAATAAGATTCAAACGCGATAACGCGCTGACGGCGGTAGTCGATGCGCAGCTCCTGGCCGAACATGCCGCCCTTGGCAACCACCAACGGGTCACCGTCGCAGGGCTTGAGTTCGTACTTGTTCTGGAGTGCCCAGTCAATCCACTCCTCGGACAAAATTTGTTTGCCCTCCCATTTGCCACGCTGCAGCCACAACAGGCCCAACTTGGCCATATCGGCGGTGGAAACGTAGAGTGCGGTGCCGCCCAGGGCACGGCCCATGGGGTCTGCACTCCAGGCCCATTCGCGGAACTTGGCGGGATTGAAGAACTTATCGCGCATATAGTCCTGCAGGGGGCGGCCGGTGATCTTGGTCACGATACAGGAAAGGCCGTAGAAGTTCATATCGGTGTAGGCGTGGTCCACGCCGGGCGTACCCTCGATGGGGTGGCTCAACAAAAACTCGAACCAGTCGTCCTTATCGGTAAAGTCGCGCAGGTTCTGGCAGTCCAGGTCGTAGCCGTGCAGGTAGCCGGTCTCGTGGGACAAAAAGTTGTGTACCGTCACGTCGTACCACTTGGGGTCGGTGCCGTCCGGCAGTTTGCCGTAAATATCCCGCAGCGTATCGGTGGGGCGAATCTTGCCCTCGTCGTACAAAAAGCCGACGGCGGTCACGGTAAACGCCTTGGCAACGGAATAGATGTTGCGCAGACAAACGGCGCTGGGGTTGATTTCATAGTCCTTGAAAAACTTGGTTTCTGCCACACCGTTGTTGATCACGGTCGCGGAATAGACGTTGCGTCCCTCCGCCTCAAATCGTTTTAACAGTTCCTGCATATCGTTATTACTCCTTTACAGTAAATGAGTCGCTGCGTTTATTATATGCTTTTTTGGCAGGTTGTCAACTTGCGTTTTACCCTTTGCAAAAATCAACGATGAAATCCATGCATTGCTGCGCTTCGGGGATATTGAAAATGGGATACACGTGCCACAGTCCCCTGCCCATGATTTGCGTCACGTTGACGCCGGCCTGCACCATTTTGTCATAGAGTTTTAGGTCATCGGGGCACAAAATATCGCAGTCGCCGACAAAGAGCATGGTATCGGGGAACCCGGCAAAGTCACCGTACAGGGGGCTGACGGCAGGGTTGGTCAAATCTGCCCCGTCCGCCCACACGGCTGCGGCGGATGCGCACAAATACTTCTGCAGCATGCCGTCCCGTTGTGCATAGGTATCGATCTCCGTATTGGTGAAGGACAGGTCGGCGCAGGGCGCCATGGCCACCACTTTATCCGGCAGTTTTTTGCCGTCGAGTTTAAGATTTAATACAAACCCCAGCGTAATCGTACCGCCGGCGGAATCACCCATGATATAGATGGGCTTGTCCTGCTCCAACAGACTCGTATACACGGCATCCATCATTTGATAGGTATCGGTATAGTTGTATTGCGGGGCGAGCGGGTACAGCGGGATATATACCTTGGCGTGCAGTTCGTCCCTCAGTGCATCGCAAAACGCCACGTGCAGGGCGTCAATCTCATACACCCAAGCACCGCCGTGGATATACAGCACGATACAGTCGTACGTGCCGTCGTCCGGCGTCAGGGAATACAGGTCGCCGTACTCGCACGGCTCTTTGACAAGGTCATACGCATCGGCCCCTGCGGGCAGACCGTTGTGATAAACAGCCGAAAGTTGTTCCAATGACGCATCCCAGGCGGCAAGCTGCTGCTCCCGTGTTGTGCCCAGCGCCCCGGTTGTTTCAAACATGGCGTCGCGATAGGCAATCGCCTCGGTCGTAGCGGTGATTTCAATGATTTTGCCGTTATCTTTGTTTTTGCCGTTTCCGCAGGCAGCGAGCGACAACGGCAGCAATGCCAGCGTGACGATGCATAACAGTGACAGTGCAATGATTCTTTTCATAAACGTCATAAATAATACTCCTCGGCGATTTCATTTATATATAAACCGCCTGTTTCCATTATCATACAATGGAACGTGAGGTTTGTCAATGAAAAACGCCTGTGGACGTATGGGCTTCCTACCCCGGGCACAGCGGCAGTGTCAGGACAAAATGGCGCGGTCACCCGAGAATTCTTTTCCGCCGACCTGATTGAAGCGATGCAGGAGTTTTTCCACGGTGAGCGCTTTTTTATCCTCACCCGCAATATCCAAAATGATTCTGCCTTCATTCAACATAATCAGTCTGTCACCGTAGGCAATCGCATCCCGCATATTATGTGTAATCATCAACGTGGTCAGACGTTGGTCCCGTACGAATGCATCGGTGATGGATAACACACGTGCGGCCGTTTTGGGGTCCAGTGCTGCCGTATGTTCGTCCAGCATGAGCAGCTGCGGGTGCTGCATGGTTGCCATCAGCAATGCCAGTGCCTGGCGCTGACCGCCCGACAGTGTACCGACCTTGGTCGATAGACGGTTTTCCAACCCCAAACCGAGGGACGCCAGCTGTGTGCGAAACGCCTCGCGTTCACTGCGCCGAATACCGGGTGCGAGCGTACGCCGTTTGCCGCGCCGTGCGGCAAGCGCCATATTCTCCTCAATTTGCATATCCGCCGCCGTACCCATTTGCGGGTCCTGGTACACGCGGCCGAGGTAAGCGGCCCGTTTGTGCTCCGGCAAACGCGTCACGTCTTTTCCGTCCAACGTTACGGTACCCGCGTCTGGCAGTGCAGCGCCGCAAATAACGTTTTGCAACGTTGATTTTCCCGCCCCGTTGCCGCCGATAACGGTAATAAATTCCCCGTTATGAATGGTGAGCGACAGGTCGTCCAGCGCAATTTTTTCATCCACCGTGCCGCGGTTGTATATTTTCGTTACGTGACTGATTTCAAGCATTTCCGTCACTCTCCTCTCCGCCGGCCTTACGCAAATGCGTTACACCGGGCAGTGTTTTATACTTCTTTTGCAAATAAGGGGCACCCAGGAAAACAGCCACGACCAGTGCGGACAACATCTTGAGCAGGTCGGTGTCCATCCCGATGAAAATGATGATTTGATAGACCAAATAATACACCACGGCGCCCGCAGTCACGCCGCCGAGTTTCAGGGCAAAGTTATGCCCGATGCGGCTGACAAGCGCTTCACCGATGACAACAGCTGCCAACCCGATTACCACGGCACCCCTGCCCATATTAATATCCGTAAAACCCTGATATTGACAAAGTAAGGCGCCCGACAGGGCAACGATGCCGTTGGATAAGGACAGTCCCAGCACTTTCATCACCCCGACGTTGATCCCTTGTGCACGGCTCATGGCTGCATTAGATCCCACGGCCCGCAGAGCACAGCCGAGTTCCGTACCGAAAAAAGCATACAACACGGCAATCATCAAAGTGGTAAATAGCAGCAGTATCAAAATGGCGTGCGGTTTGTTCAACTGGGAAACAAGCAGCGGATAGGTGCGGGAAGACAACGGCTGATTGGCCTTGCCGATGATTTTAAGATTGACAGACCACAGGGCCATTTGCGTAAGAATCCCGGCCAAAATATCCGGGATGCCCAGATAAACGTGCAAGGCGCCCGTGATACTGCCTGCCGCGCAACCGGCAATAAATGCGCACGTTATAGCAAGGGGTACACTGACCCCTGCCACAATCAACGTAGTGCACACGGCAGCGCCGGTCACAACGGATCCGTCAACCGTGAGGTCGGCAATGCCGAGCACACGAAACGTGATGAACACGCCAACAGCCAAAAGGCCCCACACAAGACCCTGGGCGACGGCCCCGGGCAAAGCATTCAATAAATCCTGCATACGCTTTCCCCCACTCTTATTTCGTCAGCGGCGCGTAGTCCGCAGGCGGTGTGATGCCGAGTGCTGCGCAGATTTCGGGGTTGTACATCTTTTTTGCAGCGGCGTATGCGATGGGCATGGTGGAAACGCTGCTCTTGCCCGTCAAAACGGCAACGGCCATTTCACCCGTTTTGTAGCCCAAATCGTAGTAAGAAATGGAGAGCGTTGCAATCCCGCAGGCGGTGCACAGTCCGGCTTCCCCCGCAATCACCGGCTTTGCAGCCGATTTGACAACGTTTCCGATTGTCTCACTGCAAGAGGCGGCCGTATTGTCCGTAGGCACGTACAGCACGTCCGTTGCGGCGCAGGCGCGTTCCGTCACGGCAGCAACGTCATTGCTGTCGGCAAACGAGAAAGTGCGAACGGTAAGTCCCTTGTTCGTGAGGTACTCGGTCACTGCTTTCACCTGGTAGGTCGAGTTAGGTTCGGCAGAACAGTAGAGAATACCGACCGTTTGGGCCGTAGGAACGAGGTCGAGAATCATCTGCGCCTGCTCGTCCAAGGGAGCAAGGTCAGACGTGCCGGAAACGTTGCTGCCAACCGTCCCGGAAAAGTTTTGCAGATTCAGGGCAACGCTGTACTCCGTGACGGACGTACCCAAAATCGGGATGGTTTCCGTAGCGTTATATGCCGCCTGCAGGGCGGGTGTCGCATTGGCCATAATCAGATCGACGTTCTTGGCAACGAATGCGTTGACGATGGTGGCGCAGACGGCGCTGTCGCCGCTGGCATTCTGCACGTCAAAAACAACGCTGTCGCCCAGCGCCGCCGTAACGGCATCCATAAACCCTTGGGTTGCGGCGTCAAGTGCGGCGTGCTGCGTCAGTTGGCAAATGCCGACCGTGTACGTTTTTGCCTGTTGCCCGCCGCAGCTCAATAAGCCCATCGGCAGGGCAAGCATCAACAATGCGGCAATAATGACGGCTGTCATTCGTTTGGCAATGCGTTCGGTTAATTGGTTTTTCATAGTAATTTCTCCTTTTCGGTTTGTGTTTGTTTTTCCAAAAATCAAAAATAAAAAAAGCCGTGCAGATTTGCGCTCTGCACGACCTTTCGTATTGCGTTAGATTACCGAATCCAATGCATCACTTGTCCGTTTTTAAGCAGCACAAATCACTTTTACTATTACGAGCGTAAAAGTAAAAGTAATAAAAATATGCATTGCCCAAACGGATATTGTTCAACATTGCACGCGGCTCCTTTCATTTTTGAATGGCAACATTATACTGCGCCGGCCCCCTGCTGTCAACCCCTTTTTTTCACTTTTTTTCGCGTTTCACCCGCTGTTTTCCATGCGGCAGCCGTCAAAAACACCCGTTTACACCGATTTTCGGGAGCGTTTTTTCCCCTGCTGTTGACAAGAAAAGGCATGTGCTGTAAAATTAATTATATACTAAATTGTAAAAAGAAAGGGGGGATACTGCGTGACAAACGAGACAGACTTATTACTGGAACCATCCCAATCCTTTGAAAAAGTGTATAAGGAACGGTTTGAGACCGCGGCCAAAGAACTGCTGGACGCGTTAGTCAAAAAGTCCGGCATTGACGAGGAAGAAAACCGTAAAACGGCAAAGGCCCACCGCGACAAAAAAGCCGAGGCCGACAAGGTCGGCAAAAAACTGCGGGGACTGGGCGCTCTGCGCACGCTGCTGATTATTTTGGCCGTGCTGGGCGTCATCGTTGCCATCGGCGCCTTCTACATGGCGGAGATTGCGGTCGGTGCCGTGAGCCTGGTAGTTGCCGTGGGGGCAGTCCTTTTGATTTTCCTGGTCATCAAAAAGAAGCGCAAAGCGCTGCAGGAAATCAAGGAAAAACTCGATGCCGAGGCACAGCTTTTGTACGACAAAGCCTGGGCGCAAATGCAACCGCTGTTGACGATTTTCGACAACAACATGACCTACGATTTAATCCGCAAGACGCTGCCGACGCTCGTCATCGACGACACCTTCGATAACCGCCGTTACGATTATATGGAGGGCAAATACGGCCTGCCCGACAACCCCGGCGACGAGGATTCCACGCTGGGCGTGCTCTCGGGTGAAATCATCGGCAACCCCTTCCTGTTTGAAAAAATCTTCCGCCACAAGATGGGCATGCAAACCTACGAGGGCACCAAGGTCATCCACTGGACGACCTACTCGCGTGACTCCAAGGGGCATACCGTGGCGCACCACCACACGCAGACGCTGCACGCCCACGTCCGCAAGCCGAAACCTTTCTATTCAACCCTGACGCGGTTGGTCTACGGCAACGATGCCGCCCCCGATCTATCCTTTTTGCACGAGCGTACCCACTGCGAAAAACTAAACGAAAAGCAGTTGGAATCCACCGTCAAAAAGAACATGAAGGAAATCCGCAAAAAGGCCAAGGAGAATATGAGCTCCGGCTTTACCGAAATGGGCAACGAAGCCTTCGACGCCCTGTTCGGTGCGACCGACCGCGACAACGAGGTGCAGTTCCGCCTGCTCTTCACGCCCCTGGCACAGCAGAATATGCTGGATTTGATGAAGGGCGGTTCCCCGTACGGCGACGATTTCAACTTTGCCAAGCGGAAATGTTTGAACTATATCATTTCCGAACACGCGCAAACGTGGGACATCGATACCGATTGCGACCGCTACAACAGTTACGATATCGATATCACCCGCAAAACCTTTACCGAATACAACCAAACGTATTTCCGCAGCTTCTTCTTCGATATGGCGCCGCTGTTATCCGTGCCGCTGTACCAGCAGAACAAACCGCGCGAATACATCTATCACGAAACGTACAACCGCAACTACACGACACGAGAAGCGGAAATCCTGGCCAACAAACTGGGATACAAAAACCTGGCGCATCCGGCCAGCGCGACGCCCGCCATCCTGAAAACCACAATCACCAACCGCCGCGGCGAGGTCGACACGCTGCGCGTCACGGCCTATTCCTATCGTGCCGTCCGCCGCGTTGACTACGTGACGGTGCACGGCCGCGACGGCCGCTTCCACCAGGTGCCCGTGTATTGGTACGAATACTTCCCGCTGTCGCGTGAATCCGAAATGGAGATTTCCCATTTGGACATGACGGAGAAACAGTACGACGGCAGCCGCTTTGCACAGGCCGCGGCACCCAACGCCTTCTATCACAAACTGTACGCCACGCTGGGGCCTGAACTGGGCCTGACAGACGACAACCCGAATGCGGCGGATGATGCCGACGTGGGCGATATCATCGAATCAAGTTTAGACGAGTTTGATGATGATATTCAAGAAGAGTAAAAATAAAAAAGCATAAGGAGAAAAACTATTATGGCAAATGCATTGGATGAAATGGACGTAATGACCGAAGGCCGCGACACCGGTGTCATCGGTAAGAAAGTTCCCGTTGAAAAATCCGTCGGCGCAATCGTACTCGAGATTGCCCTGTGGATTGTCGGCATTATTCCCGGCATTATCTTTGAGGTCATTAAGGCCAAGAGAAAGAGCTACTTTATGGGCCTGGAGCAGAAACTGCAGCACGACGCTTCCCAAATTGACAACTATATGGAGCAGCGCGTCATGATTCTGCAGAACTGCGCCAAACTGTTGGACAAGGCCATTGACCTGGACAAGGACGTATTGATTAACGTTGCCAAGTACCGCAGCGGTGCCGGCGACGAGGCGCGCAACGCAGCCATGACCCAAATCGACAACCTCGGACGCTCCATCAACGTCGCCTTTGAAAAGTACCCCGATATCAAGGCACATCAGGAAATCGCCGACGCCATGCAGCAGAACAGCTACCTGCAGAAGGAAATTACCGCTGCCCGCGAGGTCTACAACGACACCGTCAACACCTGGAACCGCGAAATCTTCGTATGGCCCATTAACCAGATGGTTTGCGCCAAGGCCGGCTACACGACGCGTATTCCCTTTGCCGCTTCCGCCGAAGTCAAGGCCGCTGCAAGAGGCGTATTCTTCTGATTTCCCTAATTTCCCGTTTTATTCCGCCATTGAGGTTCCCATTACATGAAAGCAAACAAAGTTAAAAAACTGACCATCGTCAGCCTGTCCCGCGGCATTATCGGTGAGCACTTCGTTGCCCACGAGATTGCCATCGGTGAGCGACGCCTGCAGGAATGGGGCATTGACGTAAACTATGCGCCCCACGCCATGTCCGGCTTGGACTACGTTGCCAACCACCCGGAGGACCGCGCCAAGGACCTGCTGGAAGCCTTCGGGAGCGACACCGATATGATTCTGTGCGCCATCGGCGGCGACGAAACGTACCGCCTGCTCCCCTACCTGTTCGACAACGACGAATTAAAAAAAGCCGTCACGGATAAAATCTTCCTGGGTTTTTCCGATACGACTTTCAATCATTTCATGCTGCGCAAAGTGGGGCTCAAAACGTTCTACGGGCAGGCCTTTTTCAGCGACGTGTGCGACATTGCCCCCACGATGGCCCCCTATTCCGAAAAGTACCTGCGCGAACTGCTGGAAACCGGCACCATTCGTGAAATCACGCCGAGCGACGTGTGGTACGACTCCCGCGAGGACTTCAGCGTTGCGGCCGTCGGCACGACGATGCCGTCCCACCCCAACGCCGGGTTTGTCCTTTTGCAGGGTGCGCCCGTCTTTACGGGTGAAATCTTCGGCGGCTGCCTGGATTCCATCTGGGATATGTTTAATAACGAGCGCTACGCCGATACCGTCACACAGTGTAACAAGTACAACCTGTTCCCCACGCCCGACGAATGGTGCGGCAAGATTCTGCTGCTGGAAACGAGCGAAGAAAAAGCGACGCCCGAAAAGTACCGCAACATGATCACGGCCCTGAAGGATGCCGGCGTATTCGACGCCGTCAACGGCGTGCTGCTGGGCAAACCTGCCGACGAATACAACGATGCAGAATATCGTAAAATCATCGTCGACGTCATCGGCAACAAAGATTTGCCGATTGTGGCCAATATCAATATCGGCCACGCCACGCCGCGCTGCATCATCCCGTTCGGAGTGCCCGCCACGGTTGACGTTTACGCACAAAAAATAACCTTTCACAATTAACGAAAAACTCCGCGCCGATGCGCGGAGTTTTTTCTATGCAAACGCAGCATTTACGGCAACGTACGGGAGGGGGGACCCCTCCCCTACGGTTTTGCGTTTTTCCGCAGGTTGACCCGTTGTTTCCCGAAAACGCTTGCTCTTTATTCATTTTCCATATGGAAAAGCCGTTCTTTTGTAGGGGAGGGGTCTCCCCT
>DCGU01000033.1 GCA_002315325.1 Clostridiales bacterium UBA1770 | reverse complement strand
ATTTTCCCCGCCGTTTTACTTATTGTCACTGCAATCAAAATATGATATAATTAAAAAAACGCTATTAGGAGGCTGGATATGGAAGAAAGAACGGTTTATACCGGTGAATACGTCGGCAAAAAATATAAGGTCGGTACGTTGTTTACGTACGGTGTATCTGTGCCTGCCAAGGATCGCCGCGGCGGCTGTGCGCTTCTTGTCAATCACGATGGCTTGCGTGATTGTGAAGTGGAAGCCATGGCAAAATTGCATCATTCTAAAAAAGCGCCCGCCTGCATTGTGGTCGGTATCGGTTCCGGTCGTCTGCCCGCATCGGTTGACGGTTCATATGATCGCGGTATGCGTGCGGATAACTACGATATGCGCGACCGTGAATATGCCGATTTTGTCGTCAATGAACTGCTCCCGTTTTTGATTAACGAATATCACTTGCACGTTTCAAAATCCCCCGACCTCCATGCCGTCAGCGGCGGTTCTTCGGGTGGTATTTCTGCCTGGCAGATTGCTTGGTATCATCCCGAATATTTCCACCGTGTCTATATGAGTTCTCCCTCTATGCTGGCTATGGGCAGGGGAGACGAGTGGCCGAATCTCATTCGCAAGTGCGAAACAAAGCCAATCAAAATATGGACGGAATATTCCGAAAAAGAAGTCGACGATTACTTCGGCGAGTCCGCGCCTGTGTGTGAAGCACTCTTCCGTTCGCTCAAGGTAGCCGGATATGAAGTGCAGGGGGCTTATTTTGCCGGTGAAGGCCATTGCAGCAAATACGGCAACGCAGAACACCTGTGTGAAGTCTATGCGTGGCTGTGGGCAAATTTGGACGTTCCCGTAACCGTTAAGAGAAACACGGCGCGTGTTGATGCCGTGGTTCCGTTCGGTTCCAAATGGGAAAAGACGACCGAGAATTTCCCGCTGAAGATTGCCATGAACGTCAAGTCCCCGGTCGGGTCTTACGTGACGCGCGGCAGCCAAATCGTCCTTTTGCATAAGGGCGGTGCCGAAATTGTAGAAAAGGGGCTCAAGGTACCTACCGCACTCGCCGTATCAAGCGACGGCGGTATGCTGTATTATGCCGATAAGAACAGCGGCGTAATTGCTGCCTATCAAATATTGAAAGACGGCATGCTCGGTGCCCGTAAGATTCACGGTATGCTTCATGAAAAAGGTGACTTTGATATTCCCGGTGCATTGGATATTTGCGTGGACCGCGAAGACCGTGTCTATGCCGCCACCGAAATGGGCATTCAATGTATTCGTTCCTTTGGGTTGATTGACGTGATTTTGGATAACCCTGACGGGCTCCAGGTCAAGCGCCTTGCCTTTGCCCCGGATGGTTCTTCCGTCCTTTACGCAGAAACGGCACGCGGTGTTTACAAACGCACGCTTGCTGTCGGTGCATTGCCGGAAGGGCAGTACAGCCAACCCTGCCACACGTCGTATTTTGACTGAACCGTAGTATTCCCGCCGATTCTCAAATAGATAATAAAAACGGATTATCCCGCGCATCTTTGCGGAATAATCCGTTTTTTTATAATGACAAAAGTCTTTATTTGCCGACGATGGCTTGCTTTTCCACAACGAAGTGGGTGAACGCCATGGCTGTCATACACAGTAAGAAGGAGATGCATGCCAGTACCTGCTGGCCGTGTACGGCGATGCCGAGGAAAGTATTACCGTTTTGCTGAATAGCATCCAGCAGTTTGCCGCCGAGAATGGAAGCAAGGAAGCCGCACAAACCGGAAACGGCGCTCTTAATGGCCGTGGCTTCTACGTAATATTCATCACCGACGAAGTTGTAGGTCATCATCAGCATATTCTGATGGGTGCCGGCCAAACTCATGTTGTACAGCACGACAAAGGCGATAATCAGCCATTTGGTGGCGGGGGACGTAAAAATTAAGCAGAAGAAGCCGGCTGCCATCACGCCAAGCCCCAGTTTTTCACAATGGGAATACGAAGTTTTATCGGCCAGCTTACCGAAGGGACGCGAAACGGCGAAACGTGCCATTTGTCCGCCGATATTGATGAGCTGGATGACGGTCATGCTCAGCAGCAAATCCTGGTTTTTGTAACTGCCCAAGAAACCTGTTGTGAAGTACATCGTGCAGGTAAACATGACGTGAAGGAACAAAAGGTTACGGTAACTCTTGTTGCCGAAGGTGTGTGCCATGATATCTTTCATGGAATGCTTGGGGGCGACTGTTTCTGCTTCTGCGTTATCTGTTTTCTTTTTGACCTTATTTTGAATTAAAAGAAGCATAACCAGGTCGCAGATACTGAACACGGCGATGGCAACGGCAGAGAACAGGAAACCGCCGTACAGATTGTCGGCTGCTTCAAATTTGTCAATGATGAAACCGATGAGCAGGGAAACGGCAACGCCGGATATTAAGGAAATCATTTCCTTGGTGGCCTGGAAGGTGCCGCGCTTGCTCGGCTCCACGTAGGAGTTGCCCCAGCGGTATATGGTTGTTGTGACGAAATAGTTGCCGAAGTAAGCCAGCAGCAGGCAGATGGGAACCAACACTTTGCAAAGCCCTGCGTACTGTTCGCCGCCGAAAAACAGCGGGATTAAATACAGGAACATAAAGAATGCCTGGCTTGACGTGTGGAACAGAATGGCGAACCGTTTGGTATTGGCGATTTTGCTGACAACCGGAACGGCACACAATTCAAATAGGAAGGCCAGGGAAATGAAGGATGACAGGATACCGATCTTTGCCTGTGAAAAACCGAGGTTCTCCAACAACTTGGCAAGGAATGCATCCGTCATCAGCAGCGATACGAAATACTCAAACGCGCACTCAAGAGCGTAGGCAGTTCGTGACCGCTTATAAGCGGCTGATTCAAACATAAAATACCTCTCTTTTTTATCGTTCAAAAAGACGTGTAAATTATACCATAGCCCTATAGTTCGGTCAAGCCGAAAATGCGGCTTTTCCTTTACAAACAATAGGATATGGAGTATAATTATTATGGAGATTTATGGCGCGTTCTCACGTCAAACGCGTCCTATCCGGGAGGTAGATATGGCAAAACCTGTTATTACAAAGGAATGCGTCGTTCCGCTGCTGGACACAAAGTATATTAAGGTGGCTGATTTGCAGTACGAACCGGGACGCCATTATTTTGATGCGACGCGACACAACTTCGATGCGCTGACGGCAACGCTTACCGACGAGGAATTTCGCTCGATGCGTGCCGATGCTGTCACCTGTATCGTTATCATCCAATGCCCGCATGAAGAACCGCGTCTTTTGCTGCAGTACGAGTATCGTTATCCCGTCGGCCGTTTTTTGTTAAGCCCGCCTGCCGGACTGATGGATGCCGCCGACCTGGCAGCGGATAATCCGGAGGTGATTGCCGCCGCACGCGAAATATTTGAGGAGACCGGCGTTCGCCCCGGTCCCGACGATCCGTTAACGGTCGTAAATCCCGGCCTGTTCAGTTCACCGGGCATGACAGATGAAAGCAATGCTATGGTTTGCGCCGTGATTCATCTGAACGATTTGTCACAGCTCAATCACAACGGTGCCGAGGGGACGGAATGCTTCGGTGATTTCGTTCTGTTAACACCGGCACAGGCAATGGAAATCTATAAAAGCGGCCGCGATGAATTCGGCAATACGTATTCCGTGTACACTTGGGCGGCCCTGTCGCATTTTCTTTTGATGAGCCGTGAAAAGCTCGCATAAATAATGAAATTTTAATAAAATATTTAAAGGAGAATTTACTATGAAATTCGGTGTTTGTATCGGCGGTGACGTCGAAACGTTAAAAAAGGCAAAGGAACTCGGCTTCGATTATTTTGAGGTCGGTTTCAACACGTTCGCTGCGGAAGAGAACGATGAGAAGTATGAACAGTTGGTGCAGGCCGTCAAAGAGGTTGGTTTACCCTGTGAAGCAGCCAACTGCTTTATCCCCGGCACTATGCCCGTCAACGGGTTGAACGTCGACGATAAAAAACTCGCCGCATATATTGAGCGCGGTATGTCCCGCGGCAAACCTTTGGGCTTGCGTACGGTTGTTTTCGGGTCCGGCGGTGCCCGTGCCATTCACGATAATTTCCCCTATCGTACGGCTGCCGTACAGATCGGTCATTTCCTGCGTGAGGTCGTAGCGCCCATTGCGGAAAAGTACGATATCACCGTGGTGGTCGAGCCCCTTTGCGACTGCACCATCATCAATACCGTTAAGGAAGGCGTCTTGTTCGCTTCCATGTCCGGTTCCCAGCACGTGCAGGGACTTGCCGACCTGTATCATATGGCTGTTATGAATGACGACGTGAAGAACATTCGTGACGTCAAAGGCGCACTGGCTCATGCCCATATTGCACAGCCGGAGGGCCGCACGTACCCCATCGATGCTTCAAAATATGACTACAAGAGTTTCATTGACGCATTGGAATATGCAGGTTGCCCCCGTTGCTCCATTGAGGCGAATGCAAAAGATTGGTTCAATGACGCTCCCAAGGCAATCGCAGTTCTGCGTTCCTGCATCGACTGATAAAATCATTTTGAATCTTTTACAGCATGACCTCTGCTAAAGCCGGCGGAAACGTTCGCGATCTGACACACGGTAACCCCTATTTGTTACTGTTATCATTTACGCTGCCGATTTTCTTAAGGTAACCTCTAATAATTAGGTTA
>DCGU01000026.1:16833-37948 GCA_002315325.1 Clostridiales bacterium UBA1770 | reverse complement strand
GAGTGTGGTAGCTACATTTTACACCGTGGTTTCTGTGAAGTCTATCTTTTTAGTGTTGCACTTGTTATTATAATCTGCCCCGCCTTGTGTAAAGGGGGCTGTCACGGCAGTTGCCGTGACTGAGGGATTGTCCCACATACGATTTCTGCAAAACTCACCCCAACCACCGAGGAATGACATGCGCAAACCGTATGGCAGGGGTCTCCCCTCCCGTTCTCCCGTCTTCATTTCTTCATTAGCCCCCGGGGCGACTTCATTTGGCATTTTTGCCACTTCCTATTGCTTTTCCCCCTATCCTGTGTTATACTATACTCATCGGAAATAAATCCGAATAGCTTTGATAAACGGAAATGAGGTATTACAAATGGGCGTCGTCAAAGAAAGAGAAAAGAAAGTTCTTTCCTTTATAGATACGTTCCGGGACGAACACGGTGTTTCTCCCACCATTATGGACATCGTCGCCGGCACCGGCATGCCGCGTTCCACCGTATCCGACTATTTGAAATACCTGCGCCGCGACGGTATGATTACGACCGCCGGGCACCGCAATATCACCACCGAGCGCGACCGGCTCGAGGGCGGTTCTGTCCGCGTGCCGATTTACGGGGAGGTTGCCTGCGGGCAGCCCATCTTTGCCGACAGCAACGTGATGGAGGTCGTCAAACTCCCCCTGACGCTGTTCGGCAACGGTGACCTCTTTATTCTGCACGCACAGGGCCAATCCATGGACCTGGCCGGCATTGACGACGGTGACTGGGTGGTCATCCGCCGATGTGAGGTTGCAGACCCCGGGCAGATTGTCGTGGCACTTGTGGACGACGAAGAGGCCACGCTTAAGCGGTACTATCCCGACAGTGAGACCACGGTGCGCCTGCAGCCCCAGAGCAGCGACCCTGCCATTCGGCCGATCATCGTGGATTTGTCCGCACAAACCTTACGGATCCAAGGCGTCGTGGCGAACGTGATAAAAACTGTAAAATAAGTGTGTTGTTAAGAAGGAGAGCCCATGCCGAAATACCATCCTGTTCGTCCCCCGCGGGGAACGCGCATGATCTATACTCCCAAGCATCATATTCCCCTGGGCGAGATTCGTATCTCCCCCGGCGGGCAAAAGACGATTGTCATCAAAAAGGCGCAAAGTCCCGTGGTGGAAGAAATCAGCATCGCCGATTTGATTTTGCTGATGCAGAACGTAAAATAATATAATAAATGAAAGAAACTCGGTTGCAGCCAATTCGGCTGCAACCGAGTTTCTTATTATTTGGCACGTATTCACGCAGCGTCGCTTGTCTCTTCCGGTGCAGGATGCCGCGCGTCGTGAATACCCAGGGCGGCAATCATCAATGCGGACAGCAGCATAACGGCAAAAGCGACCAGGCTCATATAGGCACGGTTTTCCATGGTAAGACCGAACATAGACAGGGTCTTTCCATCGGTTGCGAGCAAGAATCGTCTGGCAAAACGAATGGCCAGCGTGGAGCCCAAAGCGCCGACAAGGTCAAATATGGCCAGGCACGTACTGCCCATACGTTTGGGCATATGGATATAGGGCAGATTTTTCATACCCAACGTCATGCCGCAGCAAACCAACTGGGAGAAAACGTTGGAAATCAGATAGATATACTGCGAATCACGTGTGACGAAGGCATTCATGGCGTAGAACAGGGCGTTCAGCGCCGTGGAAACCGCCATGGTTTTGAGCCATCCGAATTTATGGACCAATCTGTTCCACAACGGGTGGGCCAGCAGCGAAACGGGAATACATACAAAGGAAATCACGCTCATCAGCGTATAGCTGAAGTTGGCGCCGTTTTCATCCAAAAGATACGTGTTGTAAAAACTGCCGGGGAAAACGAAGGCGATTTTATAGACCAAAATGATACCGAGACATGCTAAGAAACCTTTGCTTTTCAGCGGCACCAGGATGATATCGGCTAAGCGGAATTTTTCATTGGTTTGATTGTAGTTCGGCTCGTCCGCCCATCGGCAGAAGAAGAGTTCGGAGGCGGCAAACAGAATGGCGACGCCGCGGATAATCAAGATGCCGAGCATCGCTTGGCTGTTGGCCTTGAAGTAGTCCATAAAGATGCCCAAAGTCAAACCGACGACGGCCTCTGCAATGGTGGTGACTAAGTTGACAACGGTAAAATAGTCGCTGCGGCAGTATTCCGACAAACTGTAAATATGCCAGGTACAATAGGCGGGACTGACAACGGCGTTAAAGAAGGAGGCAATTCCTTCACTTGCCGTGAAAATGGCGACCCTGACCGGCAAGGATACCGGCAGCAGGATGGCAAGCGGCAAACCGAAAATCGTCGCGATATAGTAAAGGGCACGCATCCACAGAATCAGCGGCCCGCGGCGGGACATACGCTCAAAAATGAAGGGAGAGAGAAATTGACACAGTCCGGTGACCGTGGAAACCGTCTCAATCATGGCAAGATATTCAATTTGAGAAACGGCATCGATGCCTTCCGTCAAAAGAAGCAGCAGGGTGGAATAGAACACGCCCCCCACCATTTTTTTGAAAGTGGACGTGCTGATATTACACATGAAAACGCCGCGGCGGCCGTGCAGCCGCCCATCTCTGTCATCATGCAGGGCAAGATGGAAGCTATTGATGTAATCTTTGACAATCGGAATATTGCGCAGTTTCATGACACTACTCCAATCTGTAAGGCAGTTGCCTTTTAATTAAACCTATTATAGCATAAAAAAATAGTAATGCAAGAGATAAAGAAGTGGTACCGATAATAATGTTTTTTATGCTTTTCCGGTCTGGCCTTTTTTGACAGCTTTTTTGCAGAGGCTAGGGAAAAAAGAGACAGAATCCCCGTTCAGTGCCCGCGAGCTGTACACACGTACTGCAAGGCACTGAACGGGGATAGGAAAAGCGCGTCTCTTTTGGATTATTTCTTGTGGGGAAATCAACTGTTCAATGCACAAAGGTCATTGCATAAAATAAAATAGATTATTTACGCTTTTTCGGTCTGGCCTTTTTTGACAGCCTCTGCCTCATCTGCGTCCGTCCATGGCCTAAACAACGTGCACCCCATCCTTCTGAAGCGCACCACCATATCCGGGAAAACCTCTTTCGGGTACCCCGACATTTTGGACAGGCAGTCGGCACACCAGAAAATCTTGGTGCCGCGGTTGATGAGCTTTTTGGACAGCCCCACTTGAATCTCGTCAATCGGGACGCCGCAGGTGTCACAAACGAACTCGTTTGTTTCGGCCATCTTATTTGACGAACTTGCAGCGCAGAACCAGGCAGCCGTGCTCGGGCACTTCAAACTGGCAGGTGTCAGCGAAGGCGCCCAGGTGCTCACCGGTGATGACGTTGGTCATATCGATCTTGCAGCCGCAGTTGGTGGGGATACCCATATCCGGGAAGTAGAAGTGCGTGTGACGCGTACCGTCGATGAAGTTGGCGCAGAACAGTACGAACTCGTTGTTTGACAGTTCACGCATAAAGGTCGGGTGGTTCTTATCGTTGCACAGACGGAGCAGGGGACGGCATTCGGGATCCTGGTTGATGGCAAGCAGTTCCTTGTTTTGCAGCAGTTTGCGGCATTCGTCGTCAACGTTGCGGATATCGCAGCCCATCATCAGGGGTGTACCGCTGGCACACCAGTAGGCGAACTGCGTCTCGTATTCACGATAGGTCTGCTTCACGGCGTTGTTGGCTACGTTGCCGTTGCCGTACATACCGACGGTCAGCATATCGGTGTCGTTGAAACAGCCGGCTGCGTTGGCATTGTAGTTGGTCTCACTGGGGCTAACGTGATTGAACAGCTGGCTCTGTACGATACCTGCCATGGACTGGAAGGTGTCGTTGATATCACCCGTGGAGCGGTACATATGCGCACCGATGGAACGCATCCATTCCCAGGAGTCCTCGCAGCCCCAGTTGCAGGCGGAGAACAGAATGTCGCGGCCCGTAGCACGCAGTGCCTGCGCCATCGTCAAATAAGCCAGACGGCATTTTGCCGTTTCCGGGAAGTTGCAATAGTCGTATTTCAGGAAGTCAACGCCAAAGTCGGCAAACATCTGCGCGTCCAGGTACTCGTGACCGAACGAGGAGGGCAGACCGCAGCAGGTGCGGACACCGGAGCAGGAATACATACCGAATTTCAGGCCCTTGCTGTGTACGTAGTCGGCAACGTACTTCATACCGTGGGGGAATTTTTCGGGATTGGCCACGATGCGGCCGTCTTCACCGCGTTCCGGCAAAGACCAGCAGTCGTCCAGGACGATGTACTGATACCCGGCATCCTTGTAGCCGAGTTCGACCATTGCGTCGGCCATTTCCATGGCGACCTTTTCGTTGATGCGGTCACCGAAGGTGTTCCAGGAGTTCCAGCCCATAGGCGGGGTTTGTACTAACATAATGATAACCTCCATTTGTAGCCACTTGAAAAATGCACAGACCGCAAAATCAAGTTCGGCGTATTTTAATTTTATATTTGCTGAAAAAAATGGGATTCAGTTGTGATTAAAGAAAAAAGAAAACCGCATTTTTCATTTGGTAAGACAAGCCGCATGAAAAATAGTGCAGAATGGACGAAAGCCTAGCGTCGCCGTACTTGGTACGGCAGTCGACTTTCAACTGCTTTCGTTCATAGCAAAAAACATACAATAAAATGGAATTTTTGACCGTTCGGTCAAAAATCATCCGCAGAATGAGAAAAAAGAAGAACGCTAAAACAAAAAGATTTATGGCATGTTAACTTTAAAAATGTTTTTTGCGTTCTGTGCATTTTTCATAGGCGAATAAGATAGGACAGATACGCACTCCCGTCCTCGCGTTTGACAAATAATGCGCTGTAAAGGTTCTCACCGTCGCGCACCGTTGCGTGATAGGCGCCCTCGCCCTCCCACAGCGACGTGATCGTCAGGCCGTTGTCGGAGACGGATGACGTATACAGCGTGGTGTAGCCGTCGACTGCCGGCAGGTATTTCCAAATGCTGCCGCCGGTGTGATTGACGCGGTAGCGGCCGCCGAACGCGGCGTAAACGACCTGTTCAAAATCGGCCTGCGGGATAAACACGAAATAGTTTCTGCCGGGGTAGGCTTTTTCCACGGCGGCGAGTAGGTCGGCGTTGCCCATATAGTAGGCCGGCTTTTGGCTGAACGTCATGGATAAAATGCGGTCGCGGCTTGATTTGACGGCGTCCATCGGCGTGCGGATTGTCGGCACACCGCCGCTCGTATCCAACAGAGACAGAATGGCGCACAAATCGGTGGCGGTGGTACAGTCCACGGCAAGGTCGGCTGTCTTTTTTTCACGGTCGTACTTGTGGATACGGAAGCCGAGGCGGCCCCATAACCAGGTGGCACCGCCGTCACATATAATGACAATTAAAAATAACAGGGCGAGCAGCAGCGCCGGCAGGCGGCGCAACAGGGCATTGACCCTGATTTCTCCCCAGCCGTTGTTGGTACCGGCGGCCCTCATGCGGCGGGCCCGGCCGTCTTCTTGCGGCGCGTCATCCACATGGCCAGCACCACTGCGGCGATACCGCCGCCGATTTTACCCACCAAAACCATGGCGGCATATTCGGGACGCACAGACAGCGTGTAAGCCAAATGGTCACCGATGGCAAAGTCCATGCTGACAGAGGCTGCGGTGATGACAATCAAACCGCGGTCGTTCATCTGGGGCATGGCGGCAAAGGTGGGGATGCCGTTGATGGGCAGGGTAATCAGGCCCATGACGGATTCCTCGTTCATATCGATCTTGTCGCACAAGCGCGACAGCGGTTTTTGGAAAATCTTTTTAATCAGGTTCAAGAAGGGGAAGGCACCGGCCAGGACAATCAGAATCTCGCCCACGACCTTGACACCCTCGGTATAGGAAACAAGACCGTCGATGTTGATAAAATCCAGTTTGAAATCCAGGATGGAAACGACCAGCGTGACAATCAGCACCACGCTCAAAAAGCGGCCGAACACCATCATAATCTTGGCGATGATATTGGGAATCAGCCACATGCACAATGCCAGAACGACCGAAACGACCAGCACGGGCAGGGTATTGAGCAGCCAAAGCTTGAAGGACAATCCCGAGAACAAACCGCCCAAAATCAATCCGGCCGGCACCGTGATGATACCGATGAGCAGACCCTTGATGAGCAGGGGGCGCTGCTCCTTGGTCACCGAGGAAAAGCCGACGGGAATGGTGAACATAATCAAAACACCCATGATGGAGGCGACCAAAAGCCCCGAATAGCAGGCGACCGTCTCGTCGTTGGCAAGGGACAGTGCCAAGGGGAAACCGCCCGAGTCGTTAGCGATCAAAAGGCCGGCGAAGAGCGAGGGGTCTGCGCCCATCGCGGTGAACACGGGGGTGAGGACCGGCTGCAGCCAGCGGGCGAATACCGGTGCGAAGCAGGTAAAGCCGATCATGGCCATAATCAGGGGACCGGCACAGTTAAAACCGCGCTCCATGCCGTCGCCCAGGCCGAACTTATTTTCCAGGCACTTGTCGATGCCGCCCAGTATTAAGAAAAACAGAAAAAATAACGTTAAATAATCGCTGAAGTTCATACGGTTCCTTATTTCCTTTATAATCTTTATCGTTTTTTTTATCGTTTCAAGTATACCACAAGACAGTGGTGTTTGCAAGACAAAACGCCCTTGCCATACCCTGCAAAATACAGTATAATATAAAAAACGACGAAACGGTGCGCAATACCAGCCGCAAACGTGCATTGAAAAAAGCAGGGAGAACAACGTCATGAAAAATAATGCGCTTTCTTACGTTCATCATCATTCTACGTTTTCCGAACTCGGCAAATCCGGCCGAACACAGGTATTGCCTTTTTCCCCCACGCTGCCGGCGAACGTCAAACTGAACGGCTACGAGGGGGAGAGTTACCCGCTTGCCTGGGACTTGGCGGATATGACCCAAGAAGCAACGGATGCGGCAACCGTTTATACTTTTGAATACACCTGCCCGCAGTATGCCCTGCGTTATACGGCCGTGTGCCGTGTGTCAACGCATCCATACGCCCCTATGGAATGGAGCGGTACGTTGCACAACGTCGGTTCGACGCCCATCTATATCGACCCGCAGGAGATTGCCGTATTTGACCTGCCTGCGAACGACACCCCCGTTGCTTTCCAAATCAAAAAAGAAAGCGGACATGCCGAGGGCATGCGCGTGCAGGCGCAGGGCGACCCCAACAGTATCTTTTTCGTGGAGGGAACCGGGTTGTACCAAACGCCCCTGACACCCGGCACGGTCGTCGATTCCTGGGTCAATACACGCCAGGACTTCAACGTCAGCGGCTATTATCCCATGATTTATATGCTGCACGAAGGGTACGGCGAATATATCGCCCTGGGCTGGTCGAGCGGCCGCGTTCGTGCCGAAAATAACGGCAGAACCATTCGGCTTTCAGCCGATATCGACCTGCATACCATTGATGGAAAGAGCGACGCTTGCGGGCCCTTTGTCACCAAACTCCCCGCCGGCAAATCCATGGAAATCCCGCCCGTCTACCTCGGGTGTTTCGACGGCGACGTCGAGGAGGGTTCCAATGACTTCAAGGCGTGGTTCTTCGATGAAAAAGTGCCGCAGATTTTGCGTGACGATGAAAACGAACCGCTGATTCAGATTGACTATCAAATGACGCCGGCACGCGCCCAATCGCTCGGCATCGAGTCGATTAAGTGGGATAACGGCTGGTGGTCGGATTGCTCCAACGGTATTTGGGGCGCCTACGAGGGTGCCTGGAGCCATATGGAGAATAACAAATACAAGGACCCCAATTACGGCCCGCAAAAGAACGAGCAAATGCTGGCTTACGGCCGCGAGATGGCACAGTACGGGCTCAACTGGGTGACGTATATTTTGCTGCACGACACCATGGATGATACCAATACCCCCGTCGACGTGGGCGAGTTTAACTCCATCCGCCATCCCGATTGGTTTGCCGGGCACGCCATTTGTCACGTATCCGGACAGGATGCGGACCTTGGTAACGAGGAATGCGTCAAATGGCTGCAGCAGGCGATGCCGGAGTTTTTAAACGAGCACGGCGTGCGCACGTGGCGCTCGGATTTCGAGCCCATCGCCCGTGTGTCAAATAAGGAAAATCGGCACGGCGCCGGCAGAAGTGACGTGCAGTATTGGTGCACTGTCGGCTTTGCCGAACTGGTGGATGCCGTATACGCCAAGGTGCCGCGCTTCCGCTACGAGTCCTGTTCCAGCGGCGGCTCGATGAAGGATTTGTTCACGGCCACCAAAGCGGTGGTCATCAATTGCGACGACCTGGCCAACTACCTGTCTCTGCGCACCACGTTTTACGACGGGACCTACGTTCTGCATCCTACGCAGCTGCAGATGCCCGCGAACCCGGACGACTTCTGTATGGATTGCGAGAAGTTCCGTTATCCCGTGTATGATGAAAAATACACCGACGCCGTCAAGCATATGGGACTGCGCACCGCCATGCTCGGCGGTATTATGTACGGGTCCTGGAGCGGCACGGAGAACGATGCCTTCAAATGGAACCTGGATACCTATTTCCAATCGTATTTTGCCCTGTATAAGCAAAAGGTTCGGCCCCTGCTGCGTCACGGCAGACAGTACCACGTGCTGCCGCGTCCCGACGGTATCCATTGGGATGGACTTTCCTACGTGGACAAGGAAAAGGGGAAGGGCGTACTCTTCGCCTTCAAACCCTCGGACGAGGCCGGTGACGATTGTCACGTTTGCCTGCGCGGGCTGGATGCGGACGTCACCTATCGACTGACGTTCGAGGACGGCACGTCGGCTCCCTTTACCGCTACGGGCGACGCTTTGATGCGGGATGGCTTTACCATTCACGTTACCGGCGTTGGGTCCGAAATCGTATGGATTGACCGCGAGGCCGAATAAAAGCGGATGATTCGCGGCTGCCGCCGGGCCCAAGCCAAAAGCAAATACCGTAACGTGCCGCACGGACCGGAGCGGGCGCACGTTTCGTAGGGGAGGGGTCTCCCCTCCCGCCGTCATCCCCGATACCGTATTCTGTAAAGAAAAAGGATAATGAACCAATGCAAACGCAAACTGTTTTTGATGCTTCCCCCAAGGTGCGCGCCAAAAAGGCCTTTTTGTGCGCCGGAATATGTTTTGTCTGCGCGGTGACGGCCTGGTCGGCGTCATCGCTGCCGGACGTGCCGCTGCCAGCTGTGTGGCAGCTCGTTGCCGTGTGCTTCTTAACGGCCATGGTCGTGATATTTGCCCGCTACGTCGCGCATCGGCACAACTGCACGCTGTACTTTGACGACGACCGCTACGAGGATTTGCAAACCGGCGTCGACGGGGACGTCGCGGACGTGCCGGAGCCGGGCGACGCACTGTCGAACGGCGACCTGTGGTCCTTCAAGGTGACCGAAACGCAAAACAACAAACGCCGTATGGTGGTGTGCCACCTGTCCGGCAAGGATATATTGTGCTATTGCAACGTGACCGACGATGCCTCGCGCACGGCGGCCAAAAAGAGTGCGGCGCACCTGAAAGTGTATAATTTTTGCGACGATATGGCACCGGCCGTTTTCAGCCAGTTTTTGATGCAGAACGGCGACGAGGTGCTGTGCGTGCGCTTCTCCCCCGACGATGCCATGCGGGATGCCATGACGCGCCTGTACGGCAACAGGACCTACAATTCCCAAAAAGAAAATTGTGCAGAATAGTCAATTGTAAACCGCAGTTTTACAATTGATTAAATAATCAGGAGGATGAACAACCATGAACTTCGTTGAACCCATCTACGTGACCCCCAAAACGCTCGAGCGTCACGTCATCTACGACGTAAAGGAGGGCCCCTTCCGCTATCAGGGATGGCCGTCCGTCATCCGTGCCAAGGACGGCACGCTGTATGCCGTTTCCTCTTCGTTCCGTATGGGACACGTTTGTCCCTTCGGTAAAAACGCCATGTTCGTCAGCCGTGACAACGGTGCGACCTGGTCCTGCCCGCACGTCATCAATGACACCTGGCTGGACGACCGCGACGCCGGCATCGTGCAGGCGGCAGACGGCCGGCTGATTTTGTCCTGGTTCGAGCATCCCCGTTACAATTATGAAAAATGGATTCGCGGCATCAACCCGCTGGTTGACGCTATGCTGGATATACAGAAAAATATGCCGGACGACTGCCCCGACGGCGGCAGCTTCCTGCGCGCGTCATCGGACGGCGAGACCTGGGGCGAGCGCATCACGGTGCCCGTGTCCACACCGCACGGTCCCATCTGCGGCCCCGACGGTCTGTTGTATTATTTCGGTAAGGAAATGACGGCAGAGAATTTGCGGTACGACTGCACGGATTACGGCCGCATCGCCCTGTACGTCAGCGCCGACAACGGCGAAACCTGGACGATGCGCGGCGTCGTCGCCGAGCCCAAACTGATTTCCTGGAACAATTGCCACGAGCCGCATATGGCCATTTTGCCGGACGGCACCATGATCGGTATGATCCGCGCCGAGAACGTGCCGAACTATCCCTCGTTCTCTTTCTTCCAAACCGTTTCCACGGACGGCGGCCGCACCTGGTCCACGCCCGAGGAAACCGGCGTATTGGGTTCTCCTCCCCACCTGCTGGTGCATTCCACGGGGGCACTCATTTGCTCCTACGCCCGCCGCATGGCACCCTATGGTGAGTTCGCCATGGTGTCAACGGACGGCGGCAAAACCTGGCCGACGCACTACGCCGTGGACGACCGCGCCACGGACGGCGACCTGGGTTACCCCTGCAGCACCGAACTGCCGGACGGCAGCATCTTGACGGTCTACTATCAAAAGGTCCCGGGTGAGAGCCTCCCCTGCATCCAGTGCACCCGCTGGACGCTGTAAACAAGAGTTATTATGGAATTCACCGTAACGAAAAAATATATGACGCTGCCATCGGGCAGGGTTGACAATAAAAAGGTGCTGTTTTACCTGGACGGCGCATTGGTATACGACCTGGACGTCAATCTTGCCGACGGGTGGGAACAGGCGGACTTTACCGCCTACGTGGACCTTGGCCGCTTTGCCGGGAAAACGCTGACCGTGGTGACGGAGCCGGAAACGGCTCTCGTTTACGGTACGGCGGATGAAATGAACCTGCCGGAGCTGTACCGCGAGCCCTTGCGTCCCTGCCTGCATTTTACCGTGAAGAACGGCTGGAACAACGACCCCAACGGTTTGGTCTATGCCGACGGCGTCTATCATATGTTTTTCCAATACAACCCCTGCCGCGCGCAGTGGGGCAATATGCATTGGGGCCACGCAACGAGCCGTGACCTGGTGCACTGGACCGAGGGCGATATCGCCTTGTTCCCCGACGAATACGGGACGATGTATTCCGGCTGCGCCGTCATGGACGAAAAGAACCGCACGGGTTTGGGCTCGGCCGCGCACCCGCCCATGCTGTTGTACTATACGGCAGCGGCAGGATGCAACCGTATGTCAGAAGGGAAAGCGTTCACGCAGCGGTTGTTTTATTCTACCGACGGCGGCAAAACGTTTACACCCTATCCCGCGCCGATGGTCGAACACGTCGCTGCCGCCAACCGCGACCCCAAGGTCGTTTACGTGGACGAAATGCAGTGCTACGTCATGGTGCTGTATATCGACGGCAACGAATTTCAGTTGTTTTCTTCCGCCGATTTGCTGCACTGGACGCATTTCCAAACGATGACGTTTGCGGATGAGAACGAATGCCCCAACCTTACGAAGGTTCCCGTCGTCACGGATGGTAAAAAGAACGGATACCGCTGGGTACTCTTCGGTGCCAAGGGCATATACGTGGTCGGTTCCTTTACGGGCGGGCAATACGTCGTCGAGCAGGGACCAGCACGCTGCAACAGCGGTACGAATGCCTACGCCGGGCAGGTCTTCTCGGGTCTGTGCGACGATAGCGTCGTATTGATTGACTGGGTAGTTGCCCATATACAGGACGCGCGTTTCACGCAAGCGATGAGTTTACCGGTTAACCTGACCCTGGACCGCGTTGATGGCAGATTTATGCTGACGCATACCCCAATCGCTGCTCTCGCCGATTTGCGCGGGGAAAAATATACCGTCCTGGGGTTGTCACAACAGCCGCAAACGATTTTTGACGCAAAAACGGAAGCATTCTGTGCGTGCGAATGGACGTTGGATATGCCCTATGACAGTGACAACGTTGTGACGCTGCAGACGTGGGGACATACGGTGACCGTCGATATGCGGTCCAATGAGATAACGACCGATCAAGGCGCCTGCACACTGTCCGCAGAACGTAAGAACGTATCCCTGCACGCGTACGTAGATAAAGGCGTTCTGGAGATATTTGCCGACGGCGGCCGGTTTTGCTTTACCTCACGGTTCCCCTACGACGAAGCCGAACGTACCATAGCGGTGCAGGCGCAAAAGCCCGTGCCGGATGCCCAAATGACGCTGTACGATTTAAAAAATATTTGGCAATAAAAACCATCAGCCGACTGATTTGTTCAGCCGGCTTTTGTGATGAAATGCACATTCTTACCGACTTACGTATTGTCAAATCAATGTACTGCGTGTATACAAACCCAATGCGCGGAACCGGCTGGTGTTATTGACGTCGCCGGATTTGGTCCATTGGACGGTCAAACGGTCTATTTACGACTGTCACGAAACCGACCACAAAAAAATAGGCTTCCAATACGTCGACTTTTTCATCGAGGGGGACGATATCGTGTTCCTGTGCCGCACGGCCATGAACGACGCCATGGGTTACCACGACAGCAACTATTCCACCTTTGACCGCATCCAAGATTTCAGAAAATAACGACAAAACGGTCCTGCACGAAAGGAAAAATCGTGCAGGACTGTTTTATCTATTCGCGTGTGAGCCTGCGGAAAAGCGGCGCCGTTTTCTCGGCATCAGGGTATTCCAAATGCCATTCGTACGTTTTAGTGTTAAAAATCGAAAAATTACATACGAAAAACGTAGGAACTTTTTGAAAAAACGTGCAGAAAAACGTAGGAATACGGAAAGAGAGATTAAAACAAGCGTCTTTTTTTACGTTTTTAAAAATTATACTTGAAATTATTATACTTTTGAGTATAATAGTATCAAGCATAGGGAGGGGATACGTATGAAGCCGAGCAGGCAATTTATCGATCGAAATGATGAAATGGCAACGCTGGAAAATGAATACAAACGAAGCGACGCGTCGTTTGTCATTGTGTACGGCCGCCGCAGAGTCGGGAAAACGTCACTGCTGACCGAGTTTTTGAACCGGCACGAAGGCGTAAATCTATACTATCTTGCAACGCAGGAATCCGAGACACAAAATAAAAGAGCGTTTCGGGATCAGGTTGCCGAACGCATCGGAAACGATCTTTTGAAAACGGCTGACGCAGATTGGCTGACCATTTTTAAAATGTTCGTCGAATTCCCATCCAAAGAGAGAAAAATTATTGTACTGGATGAGTTTCAGTATCTCGGCAATGCCAATGCGGCATTTCCTTCCGTTATGCAAAAAATATGGGACACCGTGCTGAAAGACGCCGACGTTATGCTGGTGCTTTGCGGATCTCTTGTCACGCTGATGCAGCAGCAAACGCTGGATTACAGCAGCCCTCTTTACGGCAGAAGAACGGCGCAAATTAAGCTGAAACAAATCAAATTCCCGTTATACAAGGATTTTTATGACGGGAAAAATGATGAATCTTTAATCCCTTATTTTGCCGTGACCGGCGGTGTGCCGAAATATATTGAAACGTTTAAAGAGTGCAGAAACGTGGAGGACGGTATTGCAAATTTCGTATTGAATCCGCAAAGTTATCTTTACGAAGAGCCGTATTTCCTGTTGCAAAACGAAGTATCCGAAATTGGGAGTTATTTTTCCCTGATTCGCGCCATAGCCATGGGAAATAGTAAGCTGTCTGAAATAGCTTCATTTCTCGGTGTCAAGCAAACCAACGTACCCAAGTACCTTAAAACCCTGATGGACTTGGATTTGGTGGAACGTGAAGTGCCGATTACGGATAACAATCCCGAAAAAAGCAAGAGCGGACTGTATAGGATTACAGACAACTATATTGCCTTTTGGTTTAAATTTGTTTATCCGTATCGCGCCTTCCTGGAACGCGGCGAGAAAGCGTACGTGATGGAACAAATTAAGAAAATGTTTGTTCAAAACTACGTTTCTTTTGTTTATGAAGATTTATGCCGCGAAAAAATGTGGGAATTTGCTGCCCGTGACGTTATTTCCGTTCGGTTTGACAGACTCGGCAGATATTGGGGCCCTTTGTGCGGTGAAGTGGACGTCTTGGGTCTGGACACTGTCGGCGGGAATATGGTTGTCGGTGAATGTAAGTACTCAAAAACAGAAAAAGGACTTTCGGTGCTGCATGCTTTGGAAGAAAAAGCGCAGGCGTTGGAAGCAAAGACAAAGTGCAAATGCCGACAGTACGTCATTTTCAGCACCTCCGGGTTTTCTATGGGTTTGATGGAGGCCGCCAAAGAAAATCCTGCCGTCCTATTGGTGGATACCTTTACGCCGCGTCGATAAAATAAGTTTAACAGAAAAACAAAAAGCATACCCGTTTTGCTGACCAAAATCAAGCAAATGGGTATGCCTTTTTTATCGCCCTTATGCGTGGAGAACGGTTTTTTCGCCGCAGTTTTTGGTAACAGAGGTACCGCCGCACGTGACCGTATATGCCTCGCCGTGCACGGTCAGGTCAAACGTCAGGCCGCGCAGGCGCACGCCGGACAGCGACAGGTCGCGGCAGACGTGGTGCCGCGGCGGGCAAATCGTGACGTTACCGTCAAAGTCTGCCGCAATACCGCACAGGCCGAATATCATCATGCCGGCCAGCGACGTGGAGCTGATATCGCACTGGAGCGGGGTGTCTTCCCGCTGCAGTTTGGTGTAGGCCGCGCAGGAATCGCCCAGGTAGGGCAGGTTGTCGCCCCACCACAAAATGCGGGACAGAATATCTTCGGCCAGGTCGTCACGGCCGATATCAAACAGCTGACCCAGAATCATGGCATCGAATTCGGTGCAGATGCCGCCGCCCCCGTTGTCGATATCCACGACGTCGTACGCCGGGTCGTCTTTGGCCATGCTGTGCAGGCCGTACGGGGACAGAAATTCATCCTCATTCAAATGGGACAAAAGCCCCCGACACGTGCGCTCGTCAATGACGCCGCTGTTCAAAAACTTGAACGTTTGCACGGTCATACGGCACTCGCGGTTGCCCTGCCAAATAAAGTCGTACCATTGTTTTTGCTCGTTCCACAGCGTCGGCAGCAGGGCCTTGAGGCCGGCGGCGCGTTCAAGCAGCAGGGGACACGGAACGCCGCCCAACACCGAGAGCGCATAGGCGCGCGTATAATTGGCATAGCGGCGGGCGTTTAGGTCGGGCATCACGCCGCGGTACTGCAGCTCGTGGCGCAGTTCCAGGTGGTTGACGCCGCCCTGCCCGTAATCGATCAAAGCGACGGGTTTGCTCGTGTCGTCACCGACCAGGGCGTGGAAAACCATCCACTCGGCCACGGTTTTGCCGCCCGTCGTTTCGTGCAGAAAAGCAACGTCGCCGGTCAGCGCCACGTAATAATAGACCATATTGATGATTTTTTCCTGGTTGATTTGGTACCACGGGCCGCAGGGCTTGCCGTCCACGGGCATAATGGCGTAGGACGTGGTCAGGTCGTTACGCAGGTACAACAGCAGCGTTTGCTTGTGTACCTCGGGGTCAACCAAGGGGTGCAGCAGCATGCCGCCGCTGTAATCCCACAAATAGGAACACATACAACCGCCGTTGGTCGCACCCGTGCTGTACCAAACGGGCAGGGCCAGTTCCGGATTTTCCCAGCGGTTGGTGATATAGGTGACCAGGGCACGGTAATACAGCCGCTGCAGGGAGGGGTTCGACGCCGTAAAGGCGGGCAGGCGGGACAGGATTTCGTTTGTCCGTTTTGTCACCCACGACAGTGCCGTTTCGCACAGGGCGGGATAGTCGGCCTGCGCCTGCGCACATTCCCGCAGCACCGTCTCTTTGCTGCCCACGTGCGCGGAAAAGTATAGGGTGAGCGTTTCACCGGGGGCCGGCGTGACCGTCAGGGACGCGTTGCCCTGCGGGGCCGACGGCACCAAGGCGGGGGCACTTGACGAAAAGGCAACGCTGGCGGTATCGGACGTGCCGAATATAATTCCCTGCGGCAGCGTTTGGGCGTGCAGGTCGGCGGGGGCAACGGCAGGCGCGTCCGGGATGGGGAACTTCCACTCGATGCGTCGCTCGGGGGTGCCGGACAGGGTACTTTGCAGCGTCACCGACTGTACCGCGTCCGTCGTATTTTGCAGGGTGAGCGCCATGACACAGCCGTGCATACCGGCGGGCAGGACGGTCAGTGTTGACAGGGCGATGCCGTCGATGCGGCACTGCCGCCAAATCGCGTTCGGCAGCCAATCCCACGATGCGGCGGGGAGGGTTTTGCCGTTGATCTGCAGGGAAAAGACAAAGTCCGAGCAGGCAACGGGGCAGGCCTGCAGCGTCTGCACGCGGCAAAAGTCGCTGTAGGGCGTGAGTGCCGAGGCGATACTGCCGCTGATGCCGAGATGCCGGTCGGTTAAAATATTATGAACCGATGCAAAGGCAAACGGGTTTTCTGTAAAAACAGATGGTTTATTCATTAGCGTTATTCTTTATTCTTATTTGACAAGGCCCATATCTTTCATCCACACGACGACGTGTGAAGCAAATCCATGGCACACCGACGCCCCGTCGTCCACGTTCTCCCACAGCGTCCCCGTGGATTTTGCCATATAGGTGAAATAGCCGCGGATATTATCCAGCAGCATATCGTGCTCGCTGTAGCGGTCCAGCAGGTCCAGACGCAGGTAGTTGCCGATGAAGGCGTTGGCCGGGTAGATTTCGGGGAACTTGCCTGTCTTTTGGCGATCGTAGCCGAAATCGTGCAGCATGGTATGCCACAGCTGCGGGTGCGTTTCGGGCGTGGCAATACCGAACCAGAAGGCGTAATATTGGCAGGTTTCGGTGCGTTCATTTGTCAATTGCAGCACACCGTTCTTATCGTATACGGCGTTGTCGCAGAAGAAGCCGGAGGGTGTCATGGCCTGCGTGCGGATGACGTCGCGCATGGCCTGTGCCTCGGCGTGCAGGGCAGCGTCACCGTACAGGTTGGCAATCGCGTCCTTGACGGCGGCGTACACCATATTCGTCGGGTAGTTGACGTCCTGCGTCAGTTGGTTGCACTTGGACCATTCGACAAAGACCCAGGAGTCCAGCTTTTCCAAGAGTCCTTCTTTATTTTCGTACTTGCGGAAGTAACCCAAAAGATCATACAGGCGCTGTTTGGCCATCTCGGCGATGACTTTTTCCCCGTGCCGCTTGGTGATATATTCCTCCAGTTCCAGCACGAACCACATGGCCCAGTTGGGGATGAAGCAGTGGTCGTAGTGGTCGGCGGGGTAGCACATGGGCAGCATGCCGGCGGGAATATTGTCAAAGGATTTGGGCAGCAGGAAATTCTCCAGGAACGAGGTCTCCACGGCAGATTTTTCGGTCAGCGCGTACTCCACGCGGGAGGTGAAGAAACTGTCGCACAGCCAGCCGGCGCGCTCACGGCCGGGGCAGTCCATAAAGATATCCGAGGCATTGGCAGCGAAGGTCTCCCGCGCTGCGTCGTAAATCAGGCGCAGGTCGGCGTCGTTCCCGCGGTAATCCACGGGGATGGTCGAAACGGGGAAGGATACCTTGCGCAATTGCAGGTTGGACACGGTCAAGGGGCCGCCCAATACCGCCAGGCGCACGTACTTCTGCACGTAGGGTTCGGCGCAGATGACGTGGTATTTGCCGGGCTGCACGATGCACTCAATCACGGAAATCGTATGGATGCGCAGGGGGTCTATATTGCCGTCCTTGACGTTTTCACAGCCTGCCACGTACAGTTTGCCGCCGTTACCCTCTACGTCAAATTCGAAAATACCGCACCAGTCGCGGTCAAACGCCAGGTCGGCGTAGCTGTTGTGGGACAGGGCGATGACGTCTGCCGATTCATTCGACGCATCTTCCTGTGTCAAAAAGTCGAGCTTGCCGTACTCCACGTGAATCGGCAGCTCCAATTCCCGCTCGGTAAAGCCCTTTTGTTTGTAGCCGATTTCGGTGACGTTGCGCACGCTGTAGTATTTGTCCTTGGGTGAGGTGTGCAATGCACCGCGGTGCAGCATCTTCTCGGGTTTGATAATTTCATAGTTGCCGTAGGGGACGGAACGGCGCAAAAAGGTCATGGCAGCGGCACCTTCACGTGCCTGCAGGTCAAACAGCGTGACGTTGCTCTTTTGCTGCAGCGTCGTCTCGGCGGCGAATGCGCCGGGCACCAAACGGTACGCCTCGGTGAAGGGACGCTGGAAGGAGAAGCGCGGCACGCGCGTGACGCGGTCGGTCGTTTTGGTCACCGTAAAGCCGCCCTGCGGGGCGGTCCAAACCGTCACTTTGCCGCCGCAAAGGATTTCGGCGCACAAAAAGGGCATGACGTCCAAATGGGAGAAGGAATTGACGTGATAGCCGGCCAGGCGCACGGCAATCAGGTTCGTTTCCCCCGTCATGTATTGCGAGAGGTCGTATTCGTCCACGTCGTAAAAGCCGTGGGCACGGCGGGACGGGCCGTAGGCGACGAATTCGCCGTTAACGAGCAGAATGAACGACGAAGCACCGGACAGGCGGATTTTGACGTCTTTATCCGTCACTGCAGCGGCAAACACCGCTGTGACGTTCATTTCATTTTCTTCGCCCTTGATCCATACGGGCTGCGCCTTTTCAAAGGTATACGTTTGGGAATAACGCTGTGCGGACATAATAGTACCCCCCCGTTCAAATTCAATCATAAATGAAAAGGGGCGACAATGGAACGTCCTTTATCGGACGAACGATGGTCGCCCCGTTCGGTTAAAAAAGCAAATGAATTATTCTGAAATGACTTCGACTTTATCAATTATTACGGAATCGGCGGGAACGTCGTCATACCATCCTCTAGAGGTTGTGAAGACGTCGGCGATCTTATCCAGCACGTCAAAGCCGTCGGTCAGTTTACCGAAAGCGGCGTACTGTTTATCCAGATGCGGTGCGTTCTGGTGCATGATAAAGAACTGGGAAGAGGCGGAGTTGGGGGCAGAGGTACGCGCCATGGAAAGCACGCCGCGGACGTGTTTGACGTCGTTCTGCGGGAAGCCGTTGGCGGCGAATTCACCTTTGATGGATTTGCAGCGCTTCTCTTCAAATTCCTCATCCATACCGCCGCCCTGGATCATAAAGCCCTTAATGACGCGGTGGAAAATCAGGCCCTCGTAAAAGCCCTCTTTGGCCAGGGACAAAAAGTTGGCAACGGTGGCCGGTGCCTTATCGGGGTACAGCTCGGCGGTCATTTCGCCATAGTTGTGTACGGAAATTTTAATAACAGGATTGCTCATTGTATTGGTTCTCCTTCGCAGTATTGATGGCAGGCAACTGTAAAAACGCAGTTTTACAATTGGATGGGGTATGCCAGGGCAAACAACTCCGCAATGCGGTCGTTTTTCCCCTGCAGGTGCAGCCAGCCGAACAATGCCTCCATACCCGTGGCATGGCGGTATTCGGCCATCGTTGCACTCTTGGGCAGATTGGCGTGCCCGATGTTGCGGCCGCGGTGATACGCGGCGCTTTCTTCCGCTGAAAGCAGCGGCAGGATGCGTTCCATGGCGCGTGCCTGTGCGCCGGCGCGCACGTAGTGCAGCGCCTCTTCGTTCAGACGTTTGGAACTGGAGATGCCGGCGGCGACCAGGCGCTGCCGGACCTGCAGTTCAATCACGCAGTCGCCGAGATAGGCCAGGGCCCCGGTGGACACGGTCTCAATCGGCGGGAACGTCGGATTGTTTTCATTCATATACAATCACAAACAAATATCAGTGAATGGGCGTGCCTTCGGGTACGGCGTCGTCCACGAACAGCACTTTGCAGCCGCAGGCACCGTTGGAGGCGGCCAGCAGCATACCCTCGCTCACCACGTTGCAGATGCGGTTGGGCTTGAGGTTGGCCACGACGATAATCTTTTTACCGACGAGCTGCTCGGGCGTGTAGTACGCCTTGATGGAGGACATGATGACGCGCTCGCCGATGCCGTCGAACAGCGTCAGCTTTAAGCACGCGTTGGACTTGCGCAGCGTCTCGGCCTTGAGCACCTTGCAAACGCGGAAGTCCATCTTGGCAAAGTCGTCGATGGTGATCTGCTCCTTAACGGGCTCCACGGGGTCGGCTTCACCGACGGGTGCCTCGGGGGCAGCGGCAGTTTCTTCCGGGACCGGTGCCTGTGCCTTGGCGTCGGCGTCAATTTCAGCCTGCGTCTGCGGCGTGGAGAAATCCAACAGATTGACGTAGCGCTCGCTGTCGATGGCGAACAGGAACAGGTACAGACGGGGACCCTGTTCTTTATCAATGAGCAGTTTGTAAACGTTCTTGAAGAAGGTACCCTGGATGGGGCGCAGTTCCTTGCTGTCGGCCAGGGCCGGGAATACGGCCTTGGGAATATCGTACAGGTAGGTGTTGAGGTCGTCCAGCGTGTAGCCGCCCTTGGCGATGAAGTCGTGGAGCAGGGCAATTTCCTTCTTTTCGTCGTCGTTCAGCGTGTTCCAAATTTCAAAGTTGCGGGTGGCGCGCAGGCGGTTGACCTGGTCGGGCGCACACTCCTCCAGCCAGAACTTGGCGCGTTCCAAACGGTCGGCGAACTGGGCGTAGGTGTAGGGCGTGTTAATCTTGTTGAAGACGGTCTCCAGCATGGGCACGTTGAAGTCCACGATGGAACCCAGCTGTACCAACAGGGACATGGGCACGGTCTCGACTTCACGGCCGGGAATGATGCAGTTCTGCATAATGGCCTGTACCGCCTCGTTGGCAGCGCCGGTGCGGCAGTCGGTCAGCATCTTATCGAACTCGAAGTACTGGCGCAGAATACCGTCGTCGAAGCAGAAGTCGAACGCCTTGGTGGGGTCGGTCTTGGAATACAGCCACAGAATGATTTCGGGCTGGTAGAGTTTGAGCAGCGTTTCGGGCGTGAGGTTGAGACCGGAGGAAGAGGACATCTTACCGGTCATACCCTTGATACCGATGAATTCGTA
>DCGU01000026.1:0-16731 GCA_002315325.1 Clostridiales bacterium UBA1770 | reverse complement strand
GGCGTGATCCTTGCCGCCCGGCTCGAAATCGACGCCCTCGTGGCGCCAGCGCATCGGCCAGTCGACCTTCCAACCCAGTTTGCAGTTGGTTTCGGTCAGGAAATTGAAGTGACCGCAGTGACCGCAGCGGCAGGTATAGTCTGCCTCGGTGCAGTCGTCGCTCAATTTAGTGATGGTGGTAAAGTCGGTCTTACATTCGGGGCAGAAAATGACGGCCGGGTAGTAGGCGGCCTTTTCGGCGTCGTGCTCGGCTTTCAGTTCCTCGGGCGTCTTGTCGGGATCCTTGGTTTTAAAGGAGTCCAGAATCTCGAAGATTTCCTCGCGCTTTTGCAATGCCTCGATGATATCGTCACGGTAGGCGCCGCTGCGGTAGAGTTCTGCCTGGTAACGGCTGTCCAGCTCGATGCCGAACTTGGCCATGGAAGCCAAAAACTCTTCCTCAAAGTGTTTGGCGTAGTTTTCGTGGCAGCCCCAGGGGTCGGGAATGTCGACGTAGGGACAGCCGATGTATTTGTCGTAAGCGTTGCCGACAACGGCCTGCACGTTGGCAGGAATTTTGCGGCAACGGTCGTATTCGTCCCAGGAGAACAAGAGACGTGCCTTTTTGCCGGCGCGCTGCAGGGCCTTGACGACGAACAGGGGGGTGGCAACGTCACGGAAGTTGCCGATGTGGACGGAGCCGGACGGGCTGATGCCGGCGGCACAGACGTATTCTTCTTTGTTAGGATTGCGGGCGATGATTTGCTGCGCAATTTCTTCTGACCAATGCATGAATGTAACCTCTCTATCTAAAATAAGTAAAAATTAATTCTCCTTAACGGATTTGAGCATAACGTCGTGTGCGCCGCCCTCTTTCAGGCTCATGGCGGAAACCAGCGTCAGCTTGGCTTTCTGCTGCAGCTCGGGAATGGAGAGCGCGCCGCAGTTGCACATGGTGGAGCGGACCTTGGCCAGCGTCCCGGCCACGTTATCTTCCAACTTACCGGCGTAGGGCACGTAGGAATCGACGCCTTCCTCAAAGGAAAGTTTCTTGGCGCCGCCCAGGTCGTAGCGCTGCCAGTTGCGGGCACGGTTGGAACCTTCACCCCAATACTCCTTCATCATGGTGCCGTTGATGACAACCTTGTGGGAGGGGGACTCGTCAAAGCGGGCGAAGTAACGGCCCAGCATAACGAAGTCGGCGCCCATAGCCAGGGCCAGCGTGATGTGGTGGTCGTGGACGATACCGCCGTCGGAGCAGACGGGCACGTAAATGCCGGTCTCCTTGAAATATTCGTCGCGGGCGCGGCAGACGTCGATCAATGCTGTGGCCTGACCGCGGCCGATACCCTTGGTTTCACGGGTGATACAAATGGAACCGCCGCCGATACCGACTTTAATGAAATCGGCACCGCAGTCGGCCAAGAAACGGAAGCCGTCGGCGTCAACGACGTTGCCGGCACCGACCTTGACCTTGTCGCCGTAGTGGGCGCGCACCCAGGCAATCGTCTGTTTCTGCCATTCGGAGAAGCCCTCCGAGGAGTCGATACACAGCACGTCCACACCGGCATCCACCAGGGCGGGCACACGGTCTGCATAGTCGCGGGTGTTGATACCGGCGCCGACGACGTAACGTTTGGCGGCGTCCAGCATCTCGTTGGGGTTGCGCTTGTGGGCATCGTAGTCCTTGCGGAAGACGAAGTAGCACAGGTGGTCGTTCTCGTCGACCAGGGGCAGGGAATTCAGCTTGTTATCCCAAATAATATCGTTGGCTTCTTTCAGCGTCGTGTTGGCGGGTGCCGTAATCAGCTTTTCGCGGGGGGTCATAAACTCGGACACCTTGGTGTCGGGCGACATACGGGAAACGCGGTAGTCGCGGCCCGTTACGATACCCAGCAGTTTGCCGGTACCGGTACCGTCGTCGGTGACGGCGATGGTGGAGTGTCCCGTGATGTTTTTGAGTTCCAGGGCAAATGCCAGCGTGGCGTCGGGGGACAGGTTACTGTCGGAACGGACGAAGCCGGCCTTGTAGTTTTTCACGCGGGCCACCATAGCGGCCTCTTCTTCGATGGTCTGGGAACCGTAAATGAAGGAAACGCCGCCCTCACGCGCCAGGGCCACGGCGAGCTTGTCGTCGGATACGGCCTGCATGATGGCGGAAACCATCGGCACGTTTAAGGAAATGGCGGGTTCTTCCCCTTTGCGGAAGCGAACCAGCGGTGTGCGCAGCGTAACGTTGGCGGGGATGCAGTCGGCCGAGGAATAGCCGGGGACCAACAGGTACTCGTCAAAAGTGTGGGAAGGCTCTTCAAAAAAAACAGCCATATTCAATACTCCTCTTTTCTAAAATATAATTGGATATATTATAACATAAAGCGTTTTATTTGACAATACCCGCACTTTGCGCTATAATTCCCTTGTGATGAACGGCGTACGATGTTGCATCGTACGATATCAACAGGCAAAAAGGAGACGAAACGAACATGCGTGCATTCGTTTATTTGGGCGGCCCCATCCGCCCCGAGAATATACAGGAAAAACCCGAGGTTGACGATTTCGTCGTATGTGCCGACAGCGGCTATAAAAACGCGCTGGCGCTTGACGTTAAACGCGTCGACGTACTGGTCGGCGATATGGATTCCATCGGTGCCCTGCAGCCGCCGGAAGGCGCGGAAATCGTCCGCGTTCCCGCGGAAAAGGACGACACCGACGGGATGCTGGCCGTCAATGCGGCCATTTTGCGCGGTGCCACCGAATTGGTGATTATCGGGGGCCTGGGCGCGCGGCTTGACCATACGATGTCCAACCTGGGACTGCTCGAATCCGTGGCCAAAAAGGTGCATTATGCCTACATATGCGACGGGCAGAACCGCGTGCGCCTTTTGCGCAACGACAGCATCATCATCCCCCGCAGCGGCTACAAATATATCGGCGTGCTGGCACTGGACGAAAAGATTCGCGGTGTCTCCATCGAGGGCTGCAAATACCCCTTAAAGAACGCCACGTTGTACCGCAACCATCAATATGCCGTTTCCAACGAGATTGTCGGCAACTGCACCCTGATTAACGTGCGCCGCGGCGCCGCCTTTATCATCGAATCCGCAGACTGAGAGATAACAGATAACAATGGCAAAAGAAAAAACAACGACAACGTCCGAACAGAACGGTTTTCTCCCCATGACGGCGGCCGAGATGACCGACCGCGGCTGGGACCGTCCCGACTTCGTTTACGTCAGCGGCGACGCCTACGTTGACCACCCCTCCTTCGGTGTGGCCATTATTTCGCGTGTGCTGGAGGCGGCCGGTTTCCACGTGGCCATTTTGGCCCAGCCCGACTTTACTTCCTGTGAGGATTTTAAACGCTTCGGGCTGCCGCGCCTCGGCTTTTTGGTGACGGCGGGCAACATCGACTCCATGGTGGCGCATTATACCGTGGCGAATAAGCGCCGCACCTACGATTACTATTCTCCCGGCGGCAAGATGGGTAAACGCCCAGACAGGGCCCTGATTGTGTACTGTAACCGCATCCGCGAAGCCTACGGCGACGTGCCGATTATTCTCGGCGGACTGGAGGCGTCGCTGCGCCGCTTTGCCCATTACGATTATTGGCAGGATAAGGTGCGCCGCTCGGTCCTTTTGGACAGCCGCGCCGACCTGCTCACCTACGGTATGGGGGAAAATATCCTGGTCCGTGTGGCCAAGCTGCTCGACCGCGGGGTACCGATTCACAAAATCCGCGACGTGCGCGGTACCTGCTACGTGGCCAACCCCGAGGATCCGGTGCATTTCCCCGTGGCGGCAACCTTCGATTTTGCCGAACTCAAAGAAAATAAAGAAAAATACGCCGCGGCGTTCGGTATCCAGTATAAAAACCAGGATGCCGTCACCGGCGGGGCCCTTGTGGAGAAATACGACAACAAGGTGCTGGTGCAGAATCCGCCCATGCCCCCGCTGGAACGCGAGGAACTCGACCGCGTCTACGCCCTGCCGTATATGCGCAACTATCCGCCCTGTTACGAGAGTGACGGCGGTGTGCCCGCTATCGCCGAGGTGAAATTCAGCGTGACGCACAACCGCGGCTGCTTCGGCGGCTGCAACTTCTGCGCATTGGCCTTCCATCAGGGACGCTCGGTACGTTCCAGAAGCGAGGAGAGCGTCGTGCGCGAGGCGGAACTGCTGACGAAACTGCCCGACTTTAAGGGGTATATCCACGACGTCGGCGGGCCCACCGCCAACTTCCGCGCCCCCGCCTGTGAAAAACAATTGAAGGCCGGCGTCTGCACCAACCGCAAATGTCTGGTGCCGCACCCCTGTCCGAACCTCAAGGTCGACCACAGCGAGTACGTGCACCTGTTGTCGGCCGTCGAGGCCGTGCCCGGCGTCAAGAAGGTCTTTATTCGTTCGGGTATCCGCTTCGATTACGTGATGGCGGACAAAAACGACGCCTTTTTCAAAAAGCTGGTGATCGACCACGTCAGCGGCCAGCTAAAAGTCGCGCCCGAACATTGCTCGTCCGGCGTGCTGTCCTGCATGGGCAAACCCGATTTCAGCGTCTACGAGGCATTCCGCAAAAAGTTCTTCGAGCTAACGGGCAAAGCAGGGCTCGAGCAGTATCTCACCCCGTATTTGATGTCCAGTCACCCGGGGTCCACGTTGGCGGACGCCCTGGAACTGGCCCTGTATTTAAAGAAAAATCACTACGCGCCGGAGCAGGTGCAGGATTTCTATCCCACGCCCGGCACGGCGGCCACCGTTATGTTTTACACGGGCATTAACCCGTTGGACGGTTCCCCCGTTTACGTGGCGACCGACCCGCATGAAAAGCGGCTGCAGCGGGCACTCCTGCAATACAATCGTCCCGCCAATGCGAGCCTTGTGCGCGAGGCACTGGAGCGGCTCGGCCGCACGGATCTCATCGGTAACGGCCCCGAGTGCCTGGTCAAGGGCGACGCCAACGCCCCCAAAAAGCCGGCAACGCAGGCTCGCACCGAAAAGGAGCAAAAACGCACGGGTACGGGTCACGGGGGGCAGGGAAATCGCCGCCCCGCCGGCAAACCGAACGCATCGGGCAAACCGTACGGGCAGGGCAAGCCCCACGGTGCGAACAAAGCGAATGCGCAGGGCAAGCCGAACGGACAAAGCAAAGCTTACGGGCAAGGCAAACCGGCCGGCCAAACGCAAAAGAAAAATGGCCCGATGAAACCGCACGGACAAGTGCCCGCATCGGCGCAAAAACGTGCACCGCAACGAAACGCAAACGCAAAAAAGAATAAATAAAAAAGTATGCCGTCTGCGGCATATGGGGGAGGGTAATATGAAACCATCCGTTTTATTATTCGACGCGCCGGCGCGTGATGCCGGCAGCAACGACTGGGAAAACGCGATTCCCGTCGGCAACGGGCGCCTGGGCGCCATGCTGTTCGGCTACGTCAAACAGGAAAAGATACAGCTCAACGAGGACGGCATTTGGTCGGGCTCCCCGGCCGAACCGGAATCCTACGCCGACGGCTATTATGAGAAAATGATGGCCGTGCGCGCGCAACTGGCGCAGGGAAAGAGCGCCGACGCCTTTGCCGAGGAAATACTGGGCCCTTATTTCCGCCGCATCAAGGCCTACGAGACGGCGGGCGATTTGCTGCTGTGCACCGACCTGTCGGACGACGGCGTGACGAATTACAGCCGCACGCTGGATATGACGAACGGCCTGGCGACCGTGCGCTTTACGCAAAACGGTGTCACCTACGTCCGCACGCTGTTCGCGTCTTACCCGCGCGGTGTCATCGTGATGCACCTGACAGCCGACGTACCGGGGGCACTGACCCTGACGGCCAAGTATGATCGTCCCAATTTGACGCGCGTAACGGCCAAAGACGGCGAAATGGTCGTGCAGGGGAAAACCGCCTTCGGCAATCACAAATTCGTTGTTCGCCTGCGCTTTTTGCATGAGGGCGGTGCGATGGTGCCGAACGATGACGGCACGATGCACGTGCGCGGTGCCGACGCATTGACGATTATCATCGCCGCCGAGAGCGATTTCACGGCACACGGAACGCCGCACGCGAAGTTTCCGCGTTTGGCGGGGTACGAACGCCTGCTCAAAGAACACAAGGCAGATTTTTCCCGTATCATGAACCGCGCACAAATCAAATTTGCGGGGAAAAAGGCACTTGAAGAGCTGCCCGTGGCGCAGCGTCTGGCCCTTGTCAAGGCGGGCAATGAGGACGCAGGGTTATGTAATTTGTATTTTACGTTCGGTCGGTATCTCCTCTTGTCGTCCAGCCGCGGTAATTCGCTGCCGGCCAACCTGCAGGGCGTGTGGAACGGCTCGCTCAAGCCGGCCTGGAACGCCGACTATCATACCAATATCAACCTGCAAATGAACTATTGGCCGCTTGAAAACTGCAATCTGGACGAGTGTGCCGAGCCGTTGTTCAACTATATCAACGAGATTCTTTTGCCTGGCGGCGAACGCGTCGCCAAGAGCTTTTACCACTGCCGCGGCGCCGTTTTGCACCACGTGTCTGATATCTACGGTTTTGCCGCGCCGGCGGACGGGCTGTGGGGATTGTGGCCGATGGGCGGCGCCTGGTTGTGTTATTCGTTGTGGGAACACTACCTGTTCAAACCCGATACCGCCTACCTGAAAGACGTGGCCTATCCCTATATCGCTGCCTGCACCCGCTTTTTCCTGGACTACACGTTCACGGGGGAAGACGGCAAACTGCAAACGGGTCCTTCCATGTCGCCCGAGAACAAGTATCTCGTGACGGAAAACGGGGAAAAGAAGGTGTGTTACCTGTGCCTGGCGCCGACGATGGACGTCGAGATCCTGCACGGACTGTTCGAAGCGTATATCGAATGCGAAAAGATTTTGGGTATCAATCCCGCACAGGCAAAGGAGGCGCAAGGGGCGTATGACGCGCTGCCGCCCCTGCGCGTCGGCTCCCGCGGACAGCTGCTGGAGTGGCAGGAAGAGTATGAGGAACCCGAGCCCGGTCACCGCCATATCTCGCACGCTTTCGGCCTGCATCCCGGTCACTGTATCACACGACAGACGCCCGAACTGATGGCCGCCATGAAAAAGACGCTGGAACTGCGCCTGAAAAACGGCGGCGGTCATACCGGCTGGAGCTGTGCGTGGTTAATCAACCTGTTCGCCCGCCTGTACGACGGCAAGGGCACCCGCGATATGATTCATAAACTGTTGGCCAACTCCACCAAGGATAACCTGCTCGACAGCCATCCGCCCTTCCAAATCGACGGCAACTTCGGCGCGACGGCGGCCATGGCCGAAATGCTGCTGCAGAGCCACGCCGGCTCCATCGACCTTTTGCCGGCATTGCCGACGGGGCCCGCATACAAAAACGGCTCTTTCTGCGGCCTGCGTGCACGCGGTGACGTGACGGTGGACGCGACCTGGAAAGCAGGACGCGTGACCAAAGTGACGCTGTTGTCGGGGCGTGACCAAACCGTGACGCTGCGCGTGAACGACACGACGCAAACCGTGACCCTGCCCGCAGGACAGCCGCTGACGTTGACCTTTGCATAATCGCATCATAATGAAAAACCACCGTGGTGATTTCATTTGAAATCACCACGGTGGTTTTGTATGCACTCATCCCATTTCAGCAGTAAGAAAAACACGTGTTTGTAGGGCGGGCGGCTTGTCCCCCGGCGATAAAAACGGCATCCTGCTCATCCCATTTCAGCCAAAGCCAAGGATGACCCAACCAGCCTCCTCCTAGGGGGAGGGGGACCGGCATCGCCTCGCAGGACTTATGCCGGTGGAAGGAGTTCATCCTAAACGAAAGTGAAACGTCAGCAGGCGAGAAATGAATGAAGCATTTGCTTCGCAAATATGAAGCAGTAGCGATGCTGCCATGAAGCACTCGCTCCGCTCGCATGAAGCGAAGCGCAACTTTTTTCCTCATGTGCCGCAGCACGCTTCATGTGGCAAAGCCACGCTTCATTTTTCATGCACCGAAGGTGCGCTTCATTTGGCGCACAATGCGCCACCGGGGGAGGGGGACCGGCATCGCCTCGCAGGACTTATGCCGGTGGAAGGAGTTCATTCTTATATAAAATAAACAATCAACGTGTCAAGCGTTGTTTTTCAGGTATTGTATTATCAATCCCAATCGTGTTTATCCTTCAGCGCGTTGTAAATGTACAAAAAACTGTCGTGCCTTGTTTTGGCAATCTCCCCGCGGCGGACGGCCTGCACGACAGCGCAGTCCTCCTCCTTGGTGTGGGTGCAGTCGGTGTAGCGGCAACTACCCAAATAGGGGCGAAAATCCCGCATGGCAAACGGCAAATCTTCCTTTTTAAAGAAATCGAAATGCACGAAATCCAACAGCGAAAATCCCGGGGTGTCGGCGATAAAGCCGATGCCCTTTTGCGTTTCACGGGGGAAAAGCTCCACGCGGCGCGTGGTCTGCTTGCCGCGCTCTGCCTTTTGGCTGACCTCGCCCGTCTCGGGATGCAGGTCAGGGAACAAGCGGCCCAGCAGCGTGGATTTGCCCACGCCGGAGGCACCGGCAAAGGCAATGACGTGCCCCGGCAGGATTTCGGCAATATAGGCGTCCACCTCTGCAAGACCCGCAGGTTCGTCACCGTTCATACCGGACAGCGTAAAGACGGTAAAACCGGCACGGCGGTAGGTGTCCGCCAGCGTTTGTGTCCGCGCTGCATCCAGTTCGCACTTGGTTAACAGCACCACGGGCTCGATCTCGTTGTGCTCGGCAATGCAGAGCAGGCTGTCCACCGTCTCGATAATCGGGTCGGGGCAGGCGGCGGCAATGGTCACCAGCAGGTAGTCGATATTGGCCATCGGCGGGCGAATCAGCCCCACGCGGCGGTCGACGATTTCATCAATGGAACAGGGGCAATCGGCGGATGCACCGGCACAGCACAACACGGTGTCACCGACCAGCGGTGTTTCCCCGGCATGCCGAAAGGACCCGCGGGCGCGGCACAGCACGGTCTTATCCGTGTCGTTGCCGTCCGGCAGCACGGTGTACAGTCCCCCGACGCCGCACAAAATGCGGCCGCGGAATTTGCCGTCCGGCGTCTGCGGTACGTATAAACTTGCACCCGTCATTCCGGCCGCACCCTTGCGGTCAAACGGACGAACGGCTTGGTTTTTGTTGCGGTCTTGCGCCATGTATACCTCTCTGTAGGAATGTTTGTGAAAAGTGAATAGTGAATAGTGAATAGCGGATAGCGAAGAGTGAAAAAGTTGGGAACGGTAAACGGTTACTGTTTACTGTTTGCCGTCTTCGGCGGTGGATTTATTCATGTTATTGCGGCGCAATTGCCCGCAGGAGGCGTTGATATCGGGGCCCAGCGTGCGGCGCACGGTGGCGCGGATACCGCGCTTTTCCAGCACGGCGGCAAATGCTTTGACGGCCTCCTTGCCGGCGTGTTTGAAGCCCGTCTCCTTGACTTCGTTGACGGGAATTAAGTTGACGTGGATCGGTATGGCCTCGGTGCCGTTGCGGTCGGGACGCAGGGCATTGTTGAGCAGCGTGGCCAACTTTTCGGCACCGGCCGTGCTGTCGTTTTTCCCCGCAATCAGGGTATATTCAAAGGAAATGCGGCGGCCCGTGTCGGCAAAGTAGGCGGCGCAGGCGCGCATGAGTTCGTCAATATGATATTTGTTGTTGACCGGCATTATGGAAGAACGCGTTTCGTCGTCGTAGGCGTGCAGCGAAATGGACAGCGTGATGGGCAGATTCTCCCGTGCCAGGTCGTAGATGCGCGGCACCAGGCCGCAGGTGGAAACCGAAATATGGCGGTAGCCGATGCACAACCCGGTCTTTTCATTCACGACGCGCAAAAAGCGCAACGTGTTGTCGTAGTTGTCCAGCGGTTCGCCGATGCCCATCATAACGATACCGGACAGGCGCTCGCCCATATCACGGGATGCGGCCACGACCTCGCCGACGATTTCCCCCGCCGTGAGATTACGCACGCGTCCGCCGATGGTGGAGGCGCAGAACTTGCAGCCCATGCGGCAGCCGACCTGCGAGGACACGCAAATCGTCAGCCCGTGTTCGTATTTCATGACGACGGATTCGACACAGTTGCCGTCGGCCAGCTCGAACAAATACTTGACGGTGCCGTCAATCTGCGACGTGAGTTTCAGCGCGATTTTCGGCAGGTTCCATACGGCGGCGGCCGCCAGTTTCTCCTTGGTCGCCTTGCCGATATTGGTCATCTCGTCGGGGGAGACGCCGCGCATCAGCTGCGGGTACATTTGCCCGGCACGGAACCGCGGTTCGCCCAATTCTTTCAGCAGTGCCGCCAGTTCCTCCTCGGTCAGGGCCAGCAGTTCCGGCTTTTCCGCCGGTTCGATATGCGGTTGTTCCTGCGTTGGCTGCAGGCGGTCGTTTTCGTTTTCCATGGTCTTCCTTTTTTCTAAAGCGTGAATCTTACTTTTTTATTGTTTCTCCAAAACGGCGATAAAGAAACCGTCCGTGGGATAGAGATCGGGCGTTAAGGTCATCATACCGGGGATTTCGACGTTTCCGGCTTTGGCGGTACAAAGGGTATATTCCGGATGACGCGCCAGAAATGCGTTGACGACGTCGCCGTTTTCTTCGGGCAAAAGCGTGCAGGTGGAATAGACCAGCCGTCCGCCGGGAGCCAAGTGCCCGGCCGCGTTTTCCAAAATGGCGGCCTGAATGGCGGGCAGTCCCGCGCATTCGTCGAGATCTTTATGGCGGATCTCCGGCTTTTTGCCCAACACACCGAACCCGGAGCAGGGCACGTCGCATAAGATGCGGTCAAACAGGCGGTTTTCCCCGTCAAGCGGGATTCTGCCGTCGTGTTCCTGCGTTGTCAGGTTGGTGATACCCAGGCGCACGGCGCCGCTTTCCACCAGCGACAGTTTGTTGCGGTGCAGGTCGCAGGACAACAGGTTCCCTTCATTTTTCATATCGATGGCCATGCCGAAGGATTTGGATCCGGGGCAGGCGCAAAAATCAACGACGCGCATACCCGGCTGCGCGCAGACGGCGGCGGTACACAATTGCGAGGCAACGTCCTGCACGAAGAATAACCCTGTGTCAAATCCCGGCAGGGCCGTGACGTTACACTCGGGCAGGGTGACGGCGGTGTCGCACAGTTCACATGGAGCCGCATCATATCCCGCGTCCTGCAGTTTTTGGATAAAATCGTCCCGTGTGATTTTCAGCGTGTTGACGCGCAGGGAAAGCGGCGGGCGGCGGTTGAAGGCCGTCAAAACCGCTGCGGCGCGGTCGCCGAAAATCGCGGTGAAACGCGCGCACAGGGGCATGGGCATACCGGTGTCAAAGGACAGTTTTTCAAATGGTGTGTCGGCAAAAGTCATAGTGTCCTTTTCACGCAGATAGGTGCGCAAAATCGCGTTGACGTAGCCGCGGGCATCGCGCGGGGCGGCCGAAACGGTCTCGTCCACGGCGGCGTGGTCCGGCACGCGGTCCAAATAGCGCAGCTGGAAAAGCCCTAAACGCAGGGCGCGCAAAACGTCCCCGTCCAACGCAGACAGCGGCCGTGAAGACAAACGTGCGATGATGGCGTCCAGCGATACCTGCCACTGAATCGTACCCATCACCAGCGCCGTACAAAGGGCGCGGTCGGGAGCGGACAGGGAGGAGCGTTCCAGCGCGTGGTCGAGTGCCAGGTTGGCGTAGGCACCGTCCTCCTGACGCGACAAAATCCGCAGTGCCAGACTGCGCGGCGTGTCCGTCGCGGGCGTATGCGGTGGTTTTTCGTTACGTTGATGACTCATACGAATGATTTACGGGCAGCTTACACCTGCGGTTCACGCAGGATATCGCCTGCGTTCAGCTTGCGGCCGCGCAAAAAGTCGGCGGCGGTCATACGGCCCTTGCCCTCGGGCAAAACGCCGGTGATTTCCAGTATACCGTCCCCCGTTGCGACGAGTAAACGGTCGGCATCGGCGAGCACCGTGCCGGGCTCACCCTTGACGCCGTGTGCGTCGGCCACTTTGGAGCCGGTGACTTTGAGCAGTTTGCCGTCCGGCGTGTGCGTGACGGCGAGCGGGAAGGGGGAAAGTCCCCGTATTTGATTGTGCAGTTCCTGCGCCGATTTGGCGAAGTCCAGCACGCAGTCTTCTTTTTCAATTTTAGCGGCGTAGGTGTCGCCGGTCTCGGGCTGTTTGGTTCTTGTCAGCGTGCCGTCCAGCAATTTGTTCAGGGTTACGCGCAGGGTGGCGGCGCCGCAGGCAGACAGATTGTTGAATACGGTTTCAAAGTCGTCGTCGGGACCGATGGCCACTTTGCCCACGTCCAGCATATCGCCGGTGTCCAGGCCCACGTCCATCATCATGGTCGTGATGCCCGTTTCGACGTCGCCGGCCATCACGGCGCGCTGCATCGGAGCGGCGCCGCGCCAACGGGGCAACAGGGAACCGTGCACGTTGATGCAGCCGTATTGCGGATAATCCAGCACGTTGGCCGGCAGAATCTTACCGAAGGCGGCAACCACCAACAGGTCGGGTTTCAGCTCGTCGAGCAGGGCGGCAAAGGCCTCGTCCCGCAGCGTTTTGGGCTGATACACGGGGAAATTGTGCGCCAGCGCCCACTCCTTGACGGGGGGTGGCGTCAGCGTGTAGCCGCGGCCCTTGGGTTTATCCCCCTGGGTCACGACGCCGACAACGGTAAAGCCCATGTCGACGACGGTATCAAAAGCGGGAATCGCAAAATCGGGCGTTCCCATCAGGACTGTTTTGATCGATTGTGCTTGTAACACGGCAGTATGCCTCTCTTACGTTTGTCGTTGGGGTGCGGTTGGGCGGTTGGGTCAGTTCAGCATTTTGACGACGTTGTCCGTGAACAATTTGCCGTCCAGGTGATCCAGCTCGTGGCAGAAGGCGCGTGCCAACAGCCCAGAACCGGTGATATCGAATTCCTCGCCCCGGCGATTGGTGGCGCGGACCGTCACGTGCATGGGGCGGTGAGTAATGCCGCTCTTACCGGGGATGGAAAGACAGCCCTCGGCTTCTTCCTGTTCGCCCGCGTAGGCAATAATTCTGGGATTGATGAGTTCGATGGGGTGACCGTCTTCCACCTCGATGACGACGACGCGGCGCAGAACGCCGACCTGGTTGGCGGCAAGACCGCAGCCGTCGGCGGCGTGCATGGTTTCCAGCATGTCGTCCAGTAGGGTGAGAATGCGGGGGGTAATTTCTTCAACGGGACGGCAGGTCTTGCGCAGAACGCTGTCGCCATCTTTTACAATTTTCAGTTTAGCCATTTTTATATCCTCCGGGAACAATAAATTTCGTATCTTATAAAGTCGTGGGGTTGAGGTCGACGGACAACGCACAGCGCAGCCCCATCGGTTTCTGTCCGGCGGGACCGCCGCACAGGTATTCGCCGAACATGGCGCGGCTGCGTTTGTTCAGGCGGCATTTGACAACCAGACGCATGCGGTAGCGGTTTTCCACACGGTATACGGGCGCTTCAAACGGGCCGAACACCTGCAACGCTACGTCTTCATAGCGGCCGCCCTTTGACGTGTCGTCCCGCAGGCGGCGGAACAGCGCGTCGATTTCCCGCAGCACGTTCTTTTCGGACGTGTCGGACATGGTCAGCAGCACGATATCGCAAAAAGGCGGGAACTGCAGCGTGCGGCGCAGCACGATTTCACGGTTGAAAAAAGTATCGTAATCCTGGGCACAGGCCAGGCGGATGACGTCGTTGTCGGGGTTGTTGGTTTGAATCAGGGCAACGCCGGGGTCGCTGCCGCGGCCGGCACGGCCGATGACCTGCGTCAGCATGGCGAAGGTACGCTCGGCGGCGCGGAAATCGTCCAAATACAGCGAGGCGTCGGCCGACAGTACGCCGACCAGCGTCACGCCGGGGAAATCGTGCCCCTTGGTGACCATTTGGGTGCCGAGCAGCAAATTGGCTTCACGGCGGCGGAATTTTCCCAGGATTTCTTCGCAGGCATCGCGCGCCGCAGTGGAGTCGGTGTCCATACGCAAAACGGTCGAATGCGGCAGCAGTTCCTGCAGCTCCTGTTCCACGCGCTGGGTACCGTATCCCATACGCAAAAGGGTTTCACCGCCGCAGGACGGGCAGGCTTTCGGCACCGGCATATTGCGGCCGCAGACGTGGCACACCATGCGGCCGTTTTCATACGTGCCGCGGTTGGTGTGATAGGTCAGGGTGACCGAGCAGGCGGGGCAGCGCAGGGGATCCCCGCACTTGGGACAATACAAATAATGATGATAGCCGCGGCGGTTCAAAAACAGAATGGACTGTTCGCCTGCCTTGCGGTTTTCCTGCAAGAGCTGCGTCAGCCGCGCGCCGATGGGGGAGAGGTTACCTTCCTGCGCCTCGTGACGCACGTCGGCAATCTCCACGCGGGGCAGCACGGCACCGCCGTAGCGCTTGGTTAATTTCAATAAGGTGTAAGTGCCTTCTTTGGCTTTTTGATAGCTTTCGATACTCGGTGTGGCGGAGCACAACAGCATCAGCGCGTTGTTGTTGGCACAGCGGAACCGCGCGATATCCCGCGCATGGTACTTCGGGTTGGCGTCGGATTTGTAGGTGTGTTCCTGTTCCTCGTCAATGATAATCGTCCCCAGATTTTGCACGGGGGCAAACACGGCGGAACGGGTGCCGACCACGACGTGTGCCTCGCCTTTTTTGATTCTGCGGAAGGCGTCGCGGCGTCCGGCAGGGGACAGCCCCGAGTGAATGACGGCGACGGTATCGCCGAAGGCGGCGGTAAAGATGGCGACGGATTGCGGGGTCAGCGCGATTTCGGGCAGCAGCACGATGGCGTCGCGGCCCATGGCCAGCATACGTTCGATGACCTTGACCATGACGCAGGTTTTGCCGCTGCCGGTGACACCGAACAGCAGCGCCGCATGCGGCTCATCCGTGTCGGCCAGTTGGCACAGCGTATCAAAGGCGTTCTTTTGTTCGTCGTTGAGCACGTAGGTGCGGCTGTTGCCGACGGGTGTCTCCTCGGGTTGCTTTTCCACAACTGCGGCGGTGATGCGGCCGGCATCGCACAGCGTGCGCAGCTGGGGCGCAGCGTGAAAGCCGCATTCCAGGTCCAGTTCTTCGATCAGCGCCGAACCGCCCAGGCGGTCAAGCGCTTCCAGCACGGCTTTTTGCTTGTCACCGCGGATTTTTTCCTGCAGCGTGCCGGGGGTCAGCGTATAGCGGTAAACGATTTCTTCCCGCACGGTACCGTCCAATACAACCGACGGCATCAGCGTTCTGGCCGCTTCCCCCACGGAACACAGGGTCGTTTCCTTCATAAAAAAGCACAGCCGCAGCAGTTCGTCCGACAGGGTAAACTCATCGGGATAACGGTCGGCGATGGCTTTCGGCGTCGCATATTCACAGGTGTCCGACAGCTCGGTAACCAGGCCCGGTCGGCCTTGCGCGCCGGAACGCCCGAAGGGAACCGTGACAAAATCCCCGGGCCGCAGAGTATCCTGCCACTGCTCGGGGACTGCATAACTGTATGATTTGTCTATCGCATAGGGGGCGTCCAAAATATGAACGCCCGCAAACAGCGTCCTCGACATAATCGACTGCTTTGTGAGAATCGGCTTATTTGTCGGAAGCTTCGTTGTCTTCCTCTTCTTTGCGAACGATGACGTACTCACCGTCTCTCAGCTTTTCAACGGCCAGCTGTACGGCCTTGACGTCGCGCAGATCGTCGTCAATCAGCGTGTTGACGGGACGGTCGGTGTCCTTGCTGGCAGCGATGGTTTCTTCGGCTTTTTCGCGCTGTTCTACGTACTGGTCGGTCAGGTCGCGTGCGGTTTTTGCAGCGGCCAGAGCTACCTCGTAACGGTTGAACGGCTGGTCCTTCTTTTCTTTGTTTTCGGACAATTCAATGGATGTCGGGTGAAGCATGATTTTTTCCTCGTTTCTGTTTTTATGATCGTGTTTGTTTTCAGGATTCAATGCCGGTGGAGAAATACTCTGCCGACGCGCCCGGATGACGCGAGACGCGCATGGCCTCGGCACGGGCAATGGCACGGACGTCGTCCTCGGCGTCCTTGGAGCTGCCGTCGCGGCTGACGACGATGTAATCGTAAATGCTCATATCTTTCAGTTCCTCGTGCGTTTGTGCCAAACGAGCCAGGATTTTATCTTCCGTCTCGGTGCCGCGGCCGCGCAGACGCGCTTCCTGGATGGCGTGGGACGGGGGACAGAGCAGAATGACGACGGCATCCGGCACTTTTTCTTTGATGTGCCGTGCGCCGTTGACGTCGATTTCCAAAATCAGGTTGCGGCCCTCGTCCTGCGCTTTACGCACTTCGGACAGCGGTGTGCCGTAATAGTTGCCGCAATATTCGTTGTATTCCAGCATTTCCCCATTGGCAATCATTTGCTCAAATGCCTCGCGGGTGGTGAAGTGATAATGAACCCCGTCGATTTCACCCGGACGCGGTGCGCGGCTGGTGGCCGATACCGAGAAGGCGAAATCGCCGCTTTTGACCAGTTCCACGTCCACGGTGCCCTTGCCGCTGCCGGCAGGCCCCGAAACGACCAGAACCAATCCTTTTCGTTTTGTTGTTTGTTCTGCCATTTTAATCTCCCATGCCGCTTCAGCGGCATAAATGTATTTTTGCAACAAACGCGACCGCCCGTGGGCGGAGCCGACGTTCAGTCGGCAAGCGTTGTTGAAGTGCGTGAACGGCGAGTGTTCGATTTCGCTGTGAGATATTTCACGCGAGTGGCTTTTTACAGATTTTGCAACAAACGCGACCGC
>DCGU01000074.1 GCA_002315325.1 Clostridiales bacterium UBA1770 | reverse complement strand
GAATACGACGGCACGCCCGAGGCGTGGTGTAAATCCTTCTTTGAATCCAACGGTAAAACGGTACTGTAACGTGCAGCGTGTCCCCCCGGGCACACTGCAGTGAAATAAATCCCTGCGGGATTTGTGAAATACGCCTACGGCGTGTGAAATACGCTGTTGCGTGTGAAATGCCCTTCGGGCGTGAAATACGTTGTCCCGCGGTAGGGGGCCAAAAAGTGATTTTATAAGTTTTTTGGGGTTTCCGTGCAAACGGTTTCCCTCGACCGTATAAAAAACACCGACTGAAAAGGAAGATAAATTCTTTTTCAGTCGGTATTTTTTGTCTTATGTCGCAGCAAGCAACGACTTTGGTCATTCAAAGTCAGAAAAGGTGAAACAGAATGCGTTAAAACAGGGGCTCGGCGGTATTGTTGCGGCAGCCCATATATTGGTGGGCGGCATGGAATTGGCCGTCACCACGCAGCGTGATGACCGTACCACCCATCAAATCGTCGCGATAGCCGGAACCTTTGCCCATTTTCAGCATATAGGTCAGGCGCATGCCGTTGTAGGTCACCGCGTAATTGTTGACGTGGTCGTGGCCGCAGAAACAGTAGCCGATGCCGGCATCCCGAATGGTCCGGTACAACTCGTATCCCCACGGGCACTCGTCCTCATGGCGTTCGCCGTGGTTCTGCGTCGGATCTTTGAAGCACTGCTCCTCGGCATCCCACGCCTCGTTATACGCAACGGCAAACTGCTCGTGCGGTTTATGTCCGAACAGCGCAACGGGGGCTTGCGGTGCCAAGGCCTGCACACCCTCGGCCGCCCACGTCGTCCATGCAGCCAGCGCTTCCCGCGGTCCGCTCGTGTCCGTCATCAAGAGGGAGCCGATGACGTTCTCCCCTTCTTTGACGCAAATGACGTAGTTGCCGTTGCCGAGTGAGGCGGGGCCTTTGCGGAACAGGCAGGTTTTCGACCGCATCATACGCTCGGCCAAAAAATCGCCGTCACAATTGGCTTCCCGGTCGTGATTGCCGAAGATGGGTGCCCACGGAATGCCGAAACTGTCCATTAATTTAGTAAAACGGTCAATGGCATAGCGCGTGGCATAACATACCATGTCACCCGTGACGGTAATCAAATCGGGTTTGACCAACGCCACCAGCTTTTTGATATTCTCGGCGGCAGGTTTGGCTTCGGTACGGCGACGTTCGCCGTCCCAATTGCTCTCTTTGCGCGGCATATCATAATCCGAAAAGTGCGGGTCTGTGATATTGAGAATGACAAATTCTTTCCCCGCGGGCTTTTGCATCACAATCGTATCCGATGACGTGAACGCACGCGTCGGGTCAAAAATCTCGGCAGAGGGCGTTCCAGTGAACTTGGTCGCCAACAGACGTTTTTTGAACAGAATGGACGTCAGCGCCCCTATCTCATCCTTGTATATATCAAACATGCTGTGCCTCCGTAACTCATCGTTGCAAATTCATAAAAGAATCGTGTTTATTGCGGCATACCGTACGGAAATGCCGTTTTTTCTTTTCTGTTTTCGTTTCCAAACGTCGTTTACAGGAAATGAAGCCAGGTCATCACACGCTCACTGACAAATACCGCAAGACATGCAAATCCCGCCACGGTCAGCAGTTTCTTTTCCCGCAGGGCCAGGATAATACCGACACCAAGGCCTATGATGGCCGACCAAACCGACGCCGTGGCAGAGAGAATGGCCGGGAAAGTCATGGCCGTCAAACATACGTAGGGCACGTAATACAAAAAGGATTTAAAGAAACGGTTTTGAATATCCCGCTTGATGAGCAGCAGCGGCAACACGCGGATGAGGTACGTCGTACCGGCCATCAGAATCATATATTGGGCAATTTTACTCATGGGCCGCCTCCTCTCCCACGGGCGACAGCCACGCGGCAAGCGCGGAAACCGTGACCGTCACGATGACGATGGCAAAACCGGCGGAAACCTTCTTCAGCACCGGCAGGTAGGCAAAAGCACAGCTGAGCGCCACGGTACCGAGAACCGCCAGGGCAATTCGCCTCTCTTTTTTGGCAGGCGTCACCACGATGGCAATAAACATACCGTAAAGCGCTACGGATAGTGCGCTGACAATCATATCGGGCAAGACAGACCCCAGCAAAGCCCCCAAAAACGTCCCCAGAACCCATCCGGGAATAGCGACGCTCATGGCCCCGTAATGGAACCAAGCGCTGACAGGGGCAGGCTGTGCGGCGCTGACGGCAAAGATTTCGTCCGTCATACCGAACCCGATGCCCAGCCGATGCAGCCGCGATTCTTTTTTGTCCAGCCGCTGCGAGGTTGCGATGGACATTAAACTGTACCGCAGGTTGATGACAAGCTGCGTCAGAACCATCTCAAGCATACTGCCGCCCGCGGCAATAACGCCGATGCCGGCAAACTGCCCGGCTGACGTGACGTTGGTTAACGAAATGAGTACCGCCTGAAAAATCTCAATGCGGGCGGTTACCGCAGCGATACCGAAGGAAAACGAAACGGCGAAATATCCCAGACCTATCGGGATGCCGTTGCGGACACCGCATAAAAAGTTGGATTTACGATTCATCTGCACGTTTTATTGACACTCCCGCACCGTTTTGATTAAGGCTTCCGCCATTTGGCGGCAATCGTCCGTACGCGTTGCAAACGACGTCACAATGCGCAGCACGGCGTTTTTGCCCTCGTCCGCCCAGAATTCCAGGCCGTACGCCTGCATCAAGGCCTCGGCACAGGATGCCGGCACGCGGATAAAAATCTGATTGGTGGGCGACGTCGACGTCAGTTCAATGCCGCCGGCGGTCAGCTCCTCGCGAATGATTTTCGCGGTATCGTTGCTGTTGCGTGCCAGGGCAAAATAGGTGTCGGACGTAAACAATGCTTCAAACTGAATGCCCGTGACGAACCCCTTGGCTGTCATTGCCCCGCGGTTCTTAATATGATAACGGAACGCGTCTGTTCCGGGCGCCTTTTTCAGTACGACTGCTTCGCCGGCCATGGCGCCGTTCTTGGTGCCGCCGACGTAGAAAACGTCCGCAACGCGGGCAAGGTTTTCGGCCGTCACGGCAACGCCGCAGGTCAGCGCCACGCCCAGCCGCGCACCGTCGATAAATAATACCAGATTGTGTTTGTCGCAGGCGGAACGAATGGCACACAGCTCGGCATCGGTATACACAGTACCCGTTTCCGTCGACTGTGAAATATAGACCATACGGGGCGCAACCATATGCTCGTCCGTATGGCGGTGCACAACGGCATCAATGCCCTCGGGCGTCAGCTTGCCGTCCACGGCGGGAACCGTCAGCACTTTATGTCCGCTTGCCTCCACGGCACCGGTCTCGTGCACGTTGATATGGCCGGAATCGCAGGCAATCACGGCTTCAAAAGGGCGCAAAAAGAACGAAATGACCGTCATGTTGGTTTGCGTACCGCCGGCCAAAAAATGGACGTCAGCCTCCTTTTCGGTCAGTCCGAACCGCTTTAAAATCAAGGACGCCGCGCGGGCGGAATGACTGTCCAAACCGTACCCGACGTTTTGTTCGTTTGCCGCGGCGGCCAGTGCCTGCAGCACACAGGGCGCGGCGATTTCACTGTAATCATTTCTGAACATATTGCTTCCTCTTTTCTAACCATTTGGAAATGACCTCTTCGGTCAGGAACTGCGTGCACAGCACCGCTGCAAACATCAACAGGCACCCGATATATTCGCGCGGCAGCATTTTTTCCTGCAAAAGGACCGCACCGGACAACACCGAGAATACCGACTCCATAGACAGCAAAACCGAGACAACGGCGGGGTTATTGCCCTTTTGCGCCACCATCTGCAGCGTATAGGCGATACCGGAGGAGAAAATACCGAGATAGAGAATCGGCCACACGTTGGCCGTCAATTCGCCCCACGCGGCGTCCTCGAACAGCAGCGTCGTGACCAGCGACAGCGTGCCGCAGACCAGGAACTGCACGCAGGACAGTTTGACACAGTTGCATTTGACGGAATAGGCGTCGATGGCGCGAATCTGCAGTGCAAAAAATAGGGCGCAGCCCAAGACAAAGATATCGGACGTGCGGATGGTAAAGGAGCCGCCGATACACATCAGGTATAGCCCCCCGACGGCCAAAGCGATGCTCACCCAAATGGTTTTGCCGCATTTTTTATGCATAAACAGCCCGAGAAGCGGCACTAACACCATATACAGGGCCGTTAAGAACCCCGCTTTGCCGGCCTCGGTACCGCTGTCCATCCCGTACTGCTGGAGCGCCGACGCGATAAACAAAAACGTACCGCACAATACGCCGCCCACCCACAAACTGCGCGTGGCGGCGGGACTTTGCTCCCGCAAAAGATGCCGTACGTCACCGCGGGTGACAATTAAAATTAAGACGAGTAGGAAAGGTACCGCCACAAAACTGCGGGCGGCCAAAAAGGCAAAAACACCCGTGGTGTTTCCCTTTTGCGCCACGAAGGCGACACCCCATAAAAACGCTGCCAGCAGCGGGCAGACCAATGAACGAAGTTTCGACTGCATACGCGTCACCTATCCGTTCCGTCAAGCGGGTTGACCTGTTCCAAAATCATACGGTCGATGGCCGCAAAATCGCTCGTGTGCGGATATTCGGCCATATCGGGATGATGGCGGAAGGCAGCCGGCGCGTTTTCGGCAGTCAAGCTGATGGTTGCCAGCATCGTGCCGTTTGCGCGGATACGGGCGATATTTTCATCCGAAAAATCCCCCGTGTACGCAAAGCAATGCGCGGGATAGTCCGGCACGGACGCAAGCGCCTCTTTGGTGTAGTTGCTCGGTTTGTCGATAAACCGTGCGCGGGGATCGATTTTCAATATTTCCAAAATGGCGGGAGCACCGGCACCGTTGGTCGCGTATACCACGCGGCCGCCCATCCCGTGCGCCATCACCAGCCGTGCGACTTCTGCGGCGTGCTTGGCACCCTCTTTTAGGTCGATATTGACCTGCATACCGGTAAAATAGGCCAGGTGCAGAATAGCTGCCAAAGTCGGGACGCCCTGCGGCCCGTGCGGGTCGTTCGGCGCCAACAGGATTTTTTGTACGTCGGCATACGCCGTATCGCACACACGGACGCAAACGGAATTGCCGTTTTGATCGACGCCCTTGATTTCACTGTCGTGATTGGCAATCAGGACGCCGTCCGCCGTCATGCGGGCGTCCGTTTCAATCATATCGGCACCCTTTTGTGCTGCCAGCAAAAAGGCAGACAGCGTGTTTTCGTGCATATTTTCCTGCACAAATCCGCGATGGGCGGAAGAAATCCACGTTTTTTTCATGGTATAAGGCTCTTTTCTGTTTTTTCAGCGAATCTTGACAAGGCGCTCCAGCCCCGCATGTAAAGACGTACACAGGGCGTCCAAATCGGCCGCCGTATTCTGCGTACCGAAACTGATGCGCAGCGTAGAGTCTGCCTGTGCCGGCGAAAGACCGAAGGCCAACAGCGTGCGGCTGGGCTCGCGATGGTGGGAGGAACAGGCGCTCCCGGCGGAAACGAACACACCGGCGCTTGACAAATGGTGCAGCATAGTTTCACTCTTGACGTTTGGCAGCGTCACGCTGACAACGTGGGGCGCGGTCATGCCTGCCGGCTCGTTCACCTGCAGCCCCATTTCACGCAGCCGCGCAATACAATCGGTGCGCAGGGCGCGCATATTGGCTTCATCCGTCTTAAACGAAGCGGCACCTTTAGCGGCAGCCGCACCGAATCCGCACAGACATATCGTATTTTCCGTACCGGAACGCAGGCCGTTTTCCTGCCCGCCGCCCGGCATCGTCGGAATAAGATGCTTGGTTTTGAGCACGTCGGCACTGACGTACAGCGCCCCTGCCCCCTTGGGACCGTGAATCTTATGGGAACTGATCGTTACCATATCCGCGCCCAGCGTCGCGGGTGTAAAGGGCACCTTTAAAAAGCCCTGCACGGCATCGCAATGGCACAGCGCCTCGGGATAGGCCTTATGCACAGCGGCAAAAACGTCCTCTGTTGCATAGCGCGCACCGGTTTCGTTATTGACCAGCATCATAGTGCACAGGGCAACGGGCTGCGACAGGGCCGCGTGAAGCGCGTCCATATCCAACACACCGTTTTTCGTCGGAATATGCACGACGTCAAAGCCGTCTTTTGCCAAAAAGGCCAATGCGTTCTCTACCGAGGGATGCTCCGAATCGGTTGTAACAATCCGCTTGGCCGTGCGGCGCGTTTTGGCATAAGTGCTGCCGAAAATGGCAAGCGACGTCGCCTCGGTCCCGCAGGACGTAAAAATCAGCTGCCCCGGTTTGAGCATGGCGCCCGCCCGGCCGCAAAGTGCTGCTGCAACCTGACTGCGCGCATTTTCCAGCATCGTGTGCGCTTCAACGCCCAATGTGTGTACGGAGGAAGGGTTACCGTAGGTCTGCATGGCTTTTTCCATGGCCTCGATGGCCTCCCGGCACAGGGGCGTCGTCGCACTGTTATCCAAATAAAACACGTGTTTATCCTCTTTACTCACTGTTATCTAATGACGAACGCGTCGACCATCGCATAATAATCGGCCAGATGCGATTCGTATAAAGCGGCAGTGGAAGTATACGTCAAAACGTACGTTTCCGGGCCGAACAGGGAGGAAAGACCGCCGACAACCGTCTGCTGCAATTTATACTCTGTGCCGTTGATTGTCACGGTAAATACGCGGTAGGCGGCGGGCATACCGCTCATCTCCGTCACGCCCGTTTCCAGCACGGTAAAGCCGGGCAGCACGGCGTATTCTTCGTCACATACGGCAAAGTAGGCGTCGGTACCCGTCACGCGGCTGTCGCTGTACATCATCGCACTGACGTTGGTGTTGTCCCCCGGTGCCTTTGCACCCGGCACCTCGGTGGCCGTCCGCTGCCAGGACAGCGGCACGAAACAGTAAAACCCGACGCTTTCGGGTGAGATGCAGTACATACCGGCCGGCGTCTCGTCCGGCACGGCGGCATTCGGCATTTCATATGCGGCGGGCGACGTGTCCAGCACGGACACGGCAATCATTTCGTACACCTGGTCCAAATAGTCCGCATAGTACGCTTCGTCTGCAACGAACAGGAACACGTAGGCACGGCTGCCGACCACAGCGACGGCCTGCAGACAATGCGCGGGCGTTTCATCCAACGTGAAAGTAAACTCGGCCACGTGGGCGGGCTGACCGCCGACGGCGTTTTCCGATTCTTTCACAATGGCAAAATCCGCATACCCCGCCGCATATTCCGCCAGGCACAGGTCGGAGAACGACACGGCATTCGTGCCCTCCTCCACGGCTGCATCGTACATGGAGACGGTAATCAATTTGGTCAGCGACAGGTAGGCACCGGAAACGCCGCTGCCCGTTTTGGGCGTCCAGCTTTCCAATACGTACAGGCGGTAGGGGGCACCGGCGCAGGTCGCGTCAATCATGCCCTCGGGTACGTCCTCGTCATTGACACACGAGGTCAACGCTGCCAGAACCAAGGCAAGTGCCAGCAAAAGAGCCGGCAGGCGACGGATGCGGTTTGAACTGTTTTTCTTCATCATTGTCATTCCTTTTTTCGTTTCAACGTTAAACGTTTCCCATCCCGGCGTCAATCACACTTTGCGCCGCAGACATAATCCCGATTTTGCCGCTTTCGTAGGTCAATCCGCCCTGGAAGAAGGCCGTATAGGGCGCGTGCAAAGGCCCGTCGGCAGACAGTTCGATGGAAGAACCCTGCGTAAAGGCGCCTGCCGCCATAATGACCTCGTCCTGATACCCCGGCATAGCCCAGGGCTCCGGCGTGACGAAGGCATCAACGGGAGATCCGGCCTGAATACCGCGGCAGAAGGCGCACAGGCCTTCGCGGGAGCCGGTAATCACCGTTTGAATAATGTCGGAACGCGTCTCGTTCCATTGGGGCTCGACGGCAAAGCCAAGGGCACCGAACGTGTAGGCGGCCAAATGCGCCGTTTTCAGCGCCTGCGCCACGGTGTGCGGCGCGTAGAACAGTCCCTTGTACATATTTTTATTTTGTCCCATCGTGGCACCGACTTCCAACCCGCAGCCGACGGTGGTCAGACGGTAGGATGCCAGTTCAACGGCGCGCGCCGTACCGGCAATATAGCCGCCGGTTTCGGCCATACCGCCGCCCGGGTTTTTAATTAAGGAACCGATGACCATGTCAGCGCCGACGGCCGTCGGCTCAACCAAATCGGTGAACTCGCCGTAGCAGTTATCCACAACAACGTAAGTCGCGGGGGAGATGGATTTGACGAACGCGGCTGCCTCGCCGATTTCGGCTACACGCAGCGTACGGCGGTTGAGATACCCCTTGGAGCGCTGAATGAAGGCAACCTTGACGGGGTGCCCTGCGGCGATTTCGTCCTCCAGCACTTTACGAATAGCCGGCAGGTCGAAACCGTCCTGCAACAGTTCTATCTGCCCGTAGCGGACGCCGAAATCCTTCAGCGACCCGTCGCCGGGGTTGCCGCAGATACCGATGACCTGCTCCAGCGTATCGTAGGGTTTACCGGCAATGGAAAGCAGCAGGTCGTTCGGACGCAAAAGGCCGTACAGACCGATGGCAAGCGCCTGCGTGCCGTTGACGATTTGCTGGCGAACAAAGGCCGCCTCGGCACCGAACACGTCGGCCCAAACGGCATCCAGCACCTCACGGCCGTGGTCGTCGTAGCCGTACCCGCTGGTCGGAATAAACATGGTGTCACTGACGCGGTGTTCGCGGAAGGCGTCCATCACTTTTTGCGTACCGGCAAACGCCACTTCGTCGATATGGGCGAACTGCGGTGCCAATGCCTTCTCTGCCTCGCGGCACAAATCTATCACTTTATTTGAAAAAATCATCTTTTTTGTTCCTTCTACGATTTAATTTTTCTTTTCGGTCATCCGCGCTCAAACGATTTGACAATCTCACAGAACTTTTTGCCGCGTTCCTCGAAATTGACAAAGGCATCGAACGACGCGCATCCCGGGGACAGCAGCACGACGCCGCCGGCCTCTGCCGTACGGCGGGCGGCGTTCACCGCCGCTTCGAAATCGGGTTCAACAACGTAAGACACAGACCGTTCTTTGCCGCTTTGTTTGATGGCTTCCAGTTCCCCGGCAATGATATTGGCTGTGGCACCCGTTAAAACGACGGCATCGGCATAACGGCACAGAGCGTGGGCCAGGGGGGCGAGCGGAATCTTTTTATCATAACCGCCGCAAATCGTCACGGGATGATACCCCATGGCGGACAGTGCCGCAAGCGCCGCTTCGGTTCTTGTCGGGCTGGTATCGATGGAGCTGTTGAAATATTTCACACCGTCCACCGTGGTAACGTACTGCAGACGATGGGCAACGCCGCGGAAGGTCGTTGCCACTTGATAAACGGCCTCGTCCGAAACCATACCGTCGGTCAGGGCAATAGCCGTCATATAGTTTTCCACGTTGTGCATACCGGGCAGCTGAATGGAAGCCAGCGCCAGCACGTTGCGTTTTTCACGGCCGTCATCACGCACGATATACCCGCGGTCCAAATAATAAGCAAGCGCACCGGGGCAGGCCGCCGTCACGTCCTCATAGCGGTTCTTACGGGAAGAAAAGAGCGCGACACGCTCAGGCGGGAGTTTCCCTGCCATTTCGGCGGTAACCGCATTGCCGGCGTTGAGCACAACGCGCGACGTACGGTCGCCGACGATTTTACCTTTGGCAGCGATATATTCGTCCATATCCGTATGCCAATTGAGATGATTGGGGGTGACGTTGGTCACGGCAGCGCGATGCGGTGCGCCGGCGGCCTCCATGGTCTGCAATTGGAAACTGGAAAGCTCCACCACGGCAACGTCGTCTGCCGTCATGGCAGTCAACTGCGGCAAAAGCGGCGTGCCGATATTACCGCCCAAATACACTTTTCGTTTGCCCTCGGCAGACAGCAGTTCAGCCGTCAACGTCGTTGTGGTCGTTTTGCCGTCACTGCCGGTAATACCGATGACGGTTGCAGGCGTATACCGCAGGAACAATTCCATCTCGGAGGTCAACACGGCCCCCTTCTCCAATGCCTGCAGGATGGCAGGCGCGTCGGGACGAATGCCGGGCGTGCGGAACACGTAGTCCGCGTCAATGCCGTCCAAATAATCCTCACCCGTGATAAAGGTGACGCCGCGTACCTCCAGTTCATCGGCATAGGCGCCGAGCGCCGCTTTATCCTGTTTGTCGCGCACGGTCACGATTGCCCCGTGGTCCAAAAGAAATGCAGCCAGCGGCCGGTTGGAGACGCCGAGCCCCAATACGGTGCAGCGTTTGCCTGCCAATAAGGTATTCATTTGTTCGTCCATTGCGTTATGCATGCCTGTTTTTCCTATCCTTTTATAGAAATACATATTATACCACTATAATTATAGTCTTTTATCCGTCTTTTTTCAAGAGAAACTGCATCGATTGGTGCCGACCGATGAGAAAAAGAGCGCGCCCCCTTTTCAATCCCGCTTTTTTATGTTACAATAATGTCGTATATTTTGTCGCCCGTTTTGGGAAAAGGCAATGCCGCCGAGGGTGGGCAATGCGGGACACGCATACGTTTCAGAGATAACAATACACTGTAAATGGAGACCGGAATGGCAACGGAAAAAACGACACAAAACGAACAACAGTACGACAACCAAAGTATTAAAGCGCTGAAGGGCGCCGACCGCGTACGTAAACGCCCTGCGGTCATTTTCGGTTCGGACGGCCTTGACGGCTGCGAGCATTCCTTTTTTGAAATATTGTCCAACGCCGTCGACGAGGCGCGCGAAGGTCACGGCGACGTTATCACCGTTACGTCCTTTAAAGACCACAGTTTGGAAGTGGACGACCACGGCCGCGGTGTACCCCTGGGCTACAACGAAGGGGAAAAGCGCTGGAACTGGGATCTGATTTTCTGTGAAATGTACGCCGGCGGTAAGTACGACAACAACGGCGGGGATTCCTCCTACGAGTATTCCCTGGGTTTGAACGGTTTGGGCGCCTGCGCCACGCAGTACAGTTCCGAATGGATGCAGGTTTATTCGTATAACGGCGAAGAGGTCAGCTGGGTTTCCTTTAAAAAAGGTAACGTCACGTCGCAAAAGCTGCAGACGAAGCCGCTGGCGCCCAAAGATAAGCGTACGGGTACCGTCATCCGCTGGCTGCCCGACCTGGAAGTCTTTACCGATATCAATATCCCGGCAGAGTTTTTGGCCGACGTCATGCACCGTCAGGCCGTCGTTAATGCCGGCGTCACCTTCCTGCTTCGCGTGGAGCAGCCGGACGGCAAGTTTGAAGAACAAACGTTTTTATACGCCAGCGGTATTTCCGACTATTTGGTGGAAAAAGTCGGCACGACCAGTATGACGCAGCCGGTGCTGTGGCACCTGGAAACCAAGGGCCGCGACCGCGACGACAAAGATGAATACAAACTCAAGGCCGACGTTTCCTTCTGCGTATCCAACAGTTTCAATATGTTGGAATACTACCACAACTCCAGTTTTCTGGAATACGGCGGCTCGCCTGACCGCGCCGTCAAATTTGCCTTTGTTTCCGCCCTGGACAAGTATCTGAAAAACAACGGCAAATACAACAAGAACGAATCGAAAATTACCTTTGCGGACATTGCCGACTGTCTGGTACTGGTCATCAACAGCTTTTCCACGATGACATCCTATGAAAACCAGACCAAGAAGTCCATCACCAACTCTTTCATTTACGAAGCGTTAAACAACTTCCTAAAGCAGCAGCTGGAAATTTACTTCATCGAGCGCCCGACCGAGGCCGAGCTGTTCGCCAACCAGGTCCTGGTCAACAAGCGCAGCCGTGAGACGGCAGAACGCGCACGTATCGACATTAAGAAAAAGCTGACTGGCTCCCTCGATATCGCCAACAAGGTTGAAAAATTCGTCAACTGCCGTTCCAAGGACCCGAACGTACGCGAATTATATATCGTAGAGGGTGACTCCGCATTGTCGTCCTGTAAACTGGGGCGCTCCGCCGAGTTCCAGGCTATCATTCCCGTCCGCGGTAAAACGCTGAACTGTCTGAAGGCCGATTACGATAAGATTTTTAAGAATGAAATCATCACAGACCTATTGCGCGTCATCGGGTGCGGCGTTGAAATCAAGGGCAAAATCAAGGGCGACATTGCCGCCTTCGATATGGCCAACTTCCGCTGGAACAAGATCATCATCTGTACCGATGCCGACGAAGACGGTTTCCAGATTCGCACCCTGCTCTTGACGCTGTTCTATCGTCTGTTGCCGACGTTGCTCAATGAAAACAAAATCTTTATTGCCGAGTCGCCTTTGTTTGAAATCACGACAAAGGACGACACGTATTTCGCCTACAACGAACCCGAAAAAACAGAGATCTTGAAAAAGCTGGCCGGCAAGAAGTACACACTGCAGCGCTCTAAGGGTCTCGGCGAAAACGAGCCCGATATGATGTGGAAGACCACCATGAACCCGGCGACAAGACGCCTGGTGGCCATCACCATGACGGACGCGGCTGCGACGGACAGAATGTTCGATACGCTGCTGGGGGATAATTTGGAAGCGCGTAAAGAATTCATAACTTTACACGGCAGCGAATATATCAAAGAAGCCGACTATTAAGCGGACGATAAAAACAGGCATAACCGTTGTGTCGGCCGATAAAAACGGGCATAATCGTTTTTGCAAATTCTATTTTTAGAATAAGCAGAAATAATTATGCCCTTTTGTATTATAACGAACGACGAAACAATAACGTTTAACTAAGGTAGGAAAACCTTGCGGTTTTCCATGCAAAAACTATCGCCGTTTTCCCCCCACGCAGTACGTAGGTACAGCTCGCGGGGGGAAGAACGGCGATTTCTGCTCCGTTTTTCTTCGTCCGGATTGTTATGAAGCGTAATCGTTTTTGCAGTATTTTCACGGAAGACGGGAGGGGGAACCCCTCCCCTACGAAAACGCGACAGGCGTTTTTCCTGCTCCGAGACGCCGATTCGGATGGCCGGAATGGACTTCAAGCAACGATTTTGCATTTTTTCAAAAAAAGTTCTTGACAAAACACGGGAAAATGGATATACTATACTGGTCACGGGTCTACCGGGGAACGACCAAGCCCGTGTGACGATTCTTTTGGAGAAGTCGCCTAGTTGGTCGAGGGCGCACGACTGGAAATCGTGTAGGCGTCAAAAGCGCCTCCAGAGTTCGAATCTCTGCTTCTCCGCCAGAAAAGCCGCTTGCAATCGCAGGCGGCCTTTCTTTTTGTTTTTGATTTCGGAAAAGGGAAAAAGCGGATGGGGTTCGGCCCCATCCGCTTTTTGCGTTCGTGTGTAATTGGATTATTTGCGCAGCAATGACAGATTGTTTTGGTAACCCGCGATGAAATTGGCAAAGCGGCGGCGCTCTTCTGCGGTTGCCGTGACCGTGGTTTGCGGGACGTCGGCAAAGACGGTATTCAGAAATGCGGGCAGTGACTGTTCCGTATGAGAAAGATACATAGCAAGCAGTGCGATGCCCCAGGCACCGCCCTCGCCGGCGTTTTCCATCACGGTGACGGGCGCGCCGACGGTTGCCGAGAAGGCGCTCTGCCCCACGTACGGCGTTTTGAAAAAGCCGCCGTGCGCCAGCACGCGGTCGATTGCCACGTTTTCTTTTTCCAAAATCGTCTTTGACAGGCTGAGCGGTGCAATGGCGGCGTAGATTTGCGCCTGCATAAAATCGCTCAAGGTCAACGCACTGTCACAGCGCACGTTGAGCAGTCCCCTGCCCCCGCCGGCCAGCGGTTCGTCTGCCAAAAAGTTATAGGCACTGATACCGCCGACGCTCTCGTCCGCCTGCAGCGACTGCGTGAACAGCGTTTTGTAGAGTTCGCTTCTATCCACCGTATGGCCGAATGCCGTCAACACCTGGTTAAACAGGCCGACCCAGGCGTCGATTTCGGCGGTGCAGTTATTCGTATGAATCAGGGCGGCGGGATGGCCGTCCGGCGTTTGCACAACGTCAATCTCGGGATAATAATGTGCCAACGGGCGGTCGAGGATGACCGTCAGGTTGGCACTGGTTCCGCAGGACGTATTGGCCGTATGGGGCGCTACGCAATTCGTTGCCACCATACCGGTCCCCATATCGCCCTCCGGCGGGCAAAGCGGGCAACCCGCCGGCAACTGTCCCGTCGAGTCGAGTAAAAGAGCCCCCTGCTCTGTCAGTCGGCCTGCGTCCTGCCCGGCAAGCAAAACCTTCGGCAACAGTCTCTGCATGGAGACCTGCAGACCGTGCGTTGCCAGCAAGGCGTCCATTTTAGAAAGCATTGCGGCATCGTAATCGTCGCCCGCGGCATTGAGCGGGAACATACCGCTGGCGTCGTTCACGCCCAGCACCCGTTCCCCGGTCAAGAGATGATGAATATACCCGGCGAGCGTATTGAGATGTGCCACCTGCCCCACGTGCGGCATCTTTTCCAGCACGCTTTGATAATATTGGGACACGCTCCAACGCATGGGCACGTGGAAAGCAAACAACGACGTTAATTCGTCTGCCGCCTGCGCCGCGTTCGTGTTGCGCCAGGTACGGAACGGGGCCAACAGGTTGTCCTGTGTGTCGGTGGCAATATAGCCGTGCATCATCCCGGAAATACCGATGGCATCGGGGGCCGGCATAGCGGCACCGAACTTCTTTTCATAGTCGGCACGCAAAGCGGCAAAGCTCGCCTGCATCCCGTGCACAGCGTCCTCCAGCGAATAACTCCACAGACCGTCCGTTAAGACGTTCTCCCAGTCGAAATTGCCCTGACAAATCACGTGCGCTTTTTCATCCACCAAAACGCTTTTGATGCGGGTGGACCCGAGTTCGATCCCAAGTACCATAACAATATCTCCTTTTATGCATTCATTCGGCCGTTTGTTATCTCTTTCATTATATCATACGTGCAGAAATGCGTCCATACGTTTTTATGACCGACTTCGGTCATTTTTTTACTTTTTATCGTTTTGGACAGAAAAGAAAAGCGACGCAAATCGTACGGATTTGCGTCGCTTTTCTGCACGTTTATCTGTTTGACAATGCCCTTTTGATACACTCACGAATGGTGGACGGTAAAAATCCGCGGCGCAGGAGCGAGGCCTGCAATTTCTGCAGGGCTGTTCTGTCGCCTGCTGCCGGCAAACGTACCTTTGCCAAAACTTTATCGCAAACGTCCTCAAAATCAACGGTCTCCAAATAGGCGCGTGCCCCCGTTTGTGCGGACTCCCCGTACCCCTTGGCATACAGTTCCGACAGAACGCGGCGGGGCCCCCACCCTTTTTTGACGCAGCGTTCGGCAAGGCGGAGCGCGTCCTGTTCCTCGTTGATCATACCGCGCTCACGCAGGGCGGCAACGGCCTGCTCCGCGTCCTGCTGTGTTTCCCCTGCCAGGCGCAATTTGCGCGTCAACTCCTTACCGGAATGGGTAGAAGCAGACAGCATTCGGGCGCCGCGCTCCAGGGCGTGGCACAAAGAGGATGCGGCCGTGAACTGTTCGAGCGTTTCGGGCGAAATCGGCCCCTTGACCGGGTGCAGCTGCAGATACTGCTCGTCCCCCAGCGGCAGTGCGACGGTGACGGGCCCGTTTTCGGTTTCCGTCGTTACACTGACAATGACACCGCTGCCGTTGCGGGCGCGAATGGAGATAATGCGGCTTTCCATGTTCGACTACAGGGAAACTCAAGCCTCGGTATGGCCGTCGTCCTCTTCCTCCATCGTACGGATATCCAGGTCGTCGTCCATTTCAAACTCGTCGCCCTCTTCGATGTTCTCCAGCTCGTCCAGTTTGGAGGAGCGAACCTGCTTTTCGATTTCGGCAAGCAGTTCTTTGTTATCTTCCAAATATTTACGAACGTTTTCCTTACCCTGCCCGATCTTTTCACCGTTGTAGGAGAACCAGGAACCGCTCTTTTTGATGATATCCAGCTGCAGTGCGTAGTCCATGATTTCACCGGTGCGGGAAATGCCGTGACCGTACAAAATATCGAATTCTGCCGTGCGGAAAGGCGGTGCCACCTTATTCTTAACGACCTTGCACTTCACGTGGTTACCGTATACGTCGCCGCCCTCTTTGAGCTGCTCTGCCTTACGAACGTCGATACGAACGGAAGCGTAGAACTTTAATGCGCGGCCGCCGGGCGTGGTCTCGGGGTTACCGTAAGAAATGCCGACCTTTTCACGCAGCTGGTTGATGAAGACAACCACACACTGGCTCTTGGCAATGACGGCGGACAGTTTACGCATGGCCTGGGACATCAGGCGCGCCTGCATACCGACCTGTGCCTGCCCCATATCGCCTTCAATTTCGGCACGGGGTGCCAGTGCGGCAACGGAGTCGACGACGATGACGTCGATGGCACCGGAACGCACCAGGGCGTCGGTGATTTCGAGCGCGTCTTCACCGCAGTCGGGCTGGGAAACGAGCAGGTTGTCAATATCCACGCCGAGCGCCTTGGCGTAGACGGGATCGAGCGCGTGCTCGGCATCGATGAAAGCAGCGTTGCCGCCGGTCTTCTGCACTTCGGCAACGATGTGGAGGGCAACGGTCGTTTTACCGGAAGATTCAGGCCCAAAGATTTCAACGATACGGCCGCGGGGTACGCCGCCGATACCGAGCGCCATATCCAGGGAAATGGAACCGGTGGAAACGGCGGAAACTTCCATATGTTTATTTTCACCCAATTTCATAATGGCACCGGAACCGAAGTCGCGGTCAATCTGTTTGAGCGCAGCCTGCAGGGCAATCTCACGGCCCTCTGCCGTGTTGAGGTCAGCCTTATCACCTTTTTTGTCAGCGGGTTTCTTTGCAACAGCCATCGTTTTTTCTCACTTTCATTTCATCACACCCCTGCCGCGTGCGGTCAGCGGGTCTTCGTTTTTTTGATTACGACATCATTATACTCGCCGCGAAACGGTTTGTCAAGCACTTTTTTAAATTATTTTTTCCGAAATGGGAAAATAAAAGTTACTCAATCTCATTTTTTGGCATTTTGTGCCGATGAATTAATGGTGTTTTACTCCATTAGAAGCACTTTTATGTCATTGCAGGCGGTGCAGCACGCATTTTTAATGCAGCATCTTTCGTTTTTTCAAGATATATTTTGGAATGAACAGACGCTACACCTATCACGTTTTCTTCCAAATTAGATAAAAACAGCGCCTGCGACGATTTTCGCAGGCGCTGTACGTCTATGGTAAAGCGATTGGCTAAACGGTTCGTTTCAAGGTTACAGTAAACTGTAAACTCTTAACTCTTAACTGTTAACTTTTTCATAACGTTCCGTTCATACGTTTTTCCAGGAACTCATCCTGGGTGATAAGAATCTTACGGGGCTTTTGGCCGTCGGAGGCACCGACGTATCCCTTGTCTTCCATTTCATCGATAATCTTGGCGGCACGACCGTAGCCGAGTCCCAGTTTGCGCTGCAGCAGCGACGTGGAAATCTTACCGGTATCAACGGCCAGCTGCACGGCCTCGACAAACTTATTGTCGCCGTTCTCGCTGCTCCCTGCCCCCTCGTCATCGAGCTCGGCAGGTCCGCCGGTAGCTTTCTTATCCGCCTTGGCGGCTTCGATTTCAATCTGCTTGGTAAACTCCTCGTTGTACTGTGCGCCCTCGTTGTTTTCTTTTACGAATTTGACGACAGCCTCAACTTCGTCGTCACTGACGAAAGCACCCTGCACACGCTTGGGTTTGAACGTACCGATTGGGGAATAGAGCATATCACCGCGGCCCATCAGCTTTTCGGCACCCATCATATCCAAAATGGTACGGGAGTCCGTTTGCGTAGCAACGGTAAAGGCGATACGGGAAGGAATGTTGGCCTTAATCAAACCGGTAACGACGTCAACCGACGGACGCTGGGTACCGACGATGAGGTGAATACCGGCGGCACGCGCCTTTTGTGCGATACGAACGATCGGCGCTTCCACCAAATCACGGGTGGTCATCATCAATTCCGCCAACTCATCAATAATAATGACGATTTGCGGCAAATATTCGCGGTCGGGATCCTGAGCAATACCGGCATTATAGGCGGCGATATCACGTACACCGGCCTCCTCAATCAAGGAGTAACGACGTTCCATTTCGGTTACGGCGGAGCAAAGCGCACCGGCGGCTTTTTTGGTATCGTTCACCACGGGTACGTACAAGTGCGGCAAATCACGGTAAACCGTAAATTCAACCTTTTTCGGGTCAATCAATATCAGTTTGACGTCATGGGGTGTGGCGTGATACATGATACTCATCAAAATGCTGTTGATACAAACCGATTTACCGGAACCGGTGGTACCGGCTACCAGTACATGCGGCATTTTTTCAATGTCGGAAATGATTAAATTGCCTTCAATGTCTTTACCAAGACCAAAGGATAAGCAGGATTTTGCATTCCGGAAAGCATCCGAATCCAGTAAATCCCGGAGCATAACGCCCTGCTTGACTTTATTCGGCACCTCAATACCAATGGCCGATTTGCCTGGAATGGGGGCTTCAATACGAATATCGGCAGCGGCTAAAGAAAGCTTAATATCATCGGTTAAAGACAAAATTTTGCTGACCTTTACGCCAAGCTCCGGCTGAATTTCATAACGTGTAACCGATGGACCGTAAGAAACGTGGGTAATGGTTACGTTGACGCCAAAGGTTTTCAAGGTTTGCTGCAAACGGTTGGCCGTATCCTTAATCTCTTCCTGAATCTGGTCCTTGGCACCTGTTCCGGCTCCCTTATGCAATAAGCGTAAAGACGGGAACATATACTCTTTAAGCGGTGGTTTTTCCGGTTTGTGAATCTCTAAAATCTCTGTTTCAACCGTTTCCGTTTTCTTTTCAGCAACAGCTGCCCCTGTATTTCCCGTAACCGCGGAAACAGCTGCTCCCGTATCTCTCGTAGCCGCAGAAACAGCTGCCCCGGAAGGAGTCACCTCTTCTCCGTCTCCGTTATAAATCTTCTTTTTAGAAAGAATATCGCCGTCTGTTTCCACACGCATAATCTTCCCGTTGGAAGTAATGACAGTACGTGTATAATTCTGAGGCTCGCGCGCATCTTCCAACTCTTCTGTATCCGGATTCAGATTGCTATCCTGATTCCTTAGAGGATCGTCTTCATCCGTGCGCACAAACAAATCCGGATTCTGTTCAAAATTATCCTGGAAGAATTCAGCAGGAACCCGGATATCCGGTTCAAAGTCTTCTTCCTTCTTCTCTTCTGTCCGATGTAAGAACGATTCTACACGTTCTACCGTTTCCTCTTCCTCTTCCGGTTCCTCAAAGAAAGCCGTACGCGGTTTGTCCTGAATGTTTTCCTGACCTTCCTTGAAACGCTTGGCATTCTGTTCCGTGGCGGAAATTTCCTGATTGAACGTCGTTTCCACATTCATTTCATTTTCACGAATGGTGGTATCGCCAATACCAAAAATAGGCTGGAAACGTTCTTCATTTTTTAACTG